>CALKIP010000216.1 GCA_937995995.1 uncultured bacterium | reverse complement strand
CCTTGACGTTCACCAGCGTCGCGCAGCCGACCGAGCAGTACGGGCAGATGCGCGGTATCGGCGCCGCGTCCTTGATGCGCAGCTCCTGCGCCCTCGCGATCGCCGGCGTCAGCGTGACGCCGAGCGCCGCAAGCCCGCCGAGTGCGGTGCCCGCACCGGCGCCGGCGGAGAGCTTGATGAAGTCGCGTCGAGACAGACCCATGACCTTGACCCCCGTTCACGATTGCCGCGGCTCCGCTCCCGGAGCCACCCCGAAGTGTGCAGTCCCGATTCCGACTTCCGATCCCGACTCCGGACCCGAACGGCCGGGGGCGGATCGGGATCAAGCGACGCTGGGCCGACCGACGGCGGCCTGCCTCCTAATCCGCCGAAACCGCCCGCCGCGCCCCCTCGTCCGCCCGCTCGTGCCGCAGCAGGTCGAAGATCCCGCCGCCGATCAGCCCGCCCAGGAAGGCGAGTGCGGCGCCGAAGAGGAGCTCCCAGATGCGGGCGTCTTTCGTCCAGCCGGTGAGCGCCGCGATGGCGAACGCCACCACGAAGCTGCCGAGCGCCCAGAGCGCCGCGCTCCAGTGTCGCAGCCAGACGCCGAGCCCCAGGCCGAAGAGCAGCGTGAGCGCCACGGCGAAGTGGTCGTAGAAGACCAGTGCCTGGAGCACGGTCATCAGGGCGAGTGTCGTGAAGAACGGACGGTCCGTTTGCACGGGCGCACCTCGCGGAGCGATGGCCGGTTCAGTACGGCACGTAGTACGCCTGCCCGCCGAAGACCTCGAACAGGCGCAGCAGGATCCCACCGAACAGCACCAGCGCCGCCCCGACCACGGACGCGTTCCGGATCAGCTCTCGGTTCCTGAACTCCGCCATGAGGAGCAGCACCAGCGGCAGCACGAATCCGAAGGGCAGGATCACGATCCAGAAGAGCACGCCCCAGCCGCCCAGGTAGATGGGCGATACGGAGCCGATGCCGAGCAGCGCCATGGCGATCAACAGGATCACCTCGAAGGCGAGTGCGAGCGCCCCCGTCCGTAGCACCCTGTGCCGCCCGATGGAGTCGCTCACGCCGGTGGAGTGGGCGACGAGGGAGGATCAGCACATCAAAAGCATCCATGGAGGTCCCCTTCAGCTGATCGATCCCCAGTACGGTGAGCGGGTAGTGGAGCTGGGGGTACCGCGCTCCCCGTCGCCACCCCGGAGGCCATGAAGAGCGGCGGCAGGAGCGGATCGTGCGACCACGTGGGCGCGTTGCTGACCATGATCAGCATCCCCGTGTACCCGCCGAGCACGAGTCCCCACGCCGCTGCGATGATGAGAAAGAGGGTGCCCAGCCACCCGTCCGGATCGTGGAACGGCCCCGTGAAGCGCCGCACCGACGACTCGCGCCAGACTCCGCCCTCGACCAGCGCGTGCACGAACGAGAGCAACGCCAGCGCGCCGAACAGCGTCACGATCCACGTCCCGAACGAGATCGGTGACCACCACTTGAACATCAGCGCCGGCAGTCGCTCGGACTGGAAGACCATGTGCCAGAAGCGCTCCGGCCGGCCCAGGTCCTTGATCAGCAGGATCGCGCACACGATGATCAACGGAAAGGCCAGGTAGTAGCCGATCCGGCTCAACTCACGATCCTCGCGCCGGCCCACCAGCCGCAGCAGACTCGCCACGAAGTATGCCCCGCCCGCCAGTCCGCCGAAGAAGAAGTAGAGGACGATGTCCCAGCTCCACCCGGGTGGCGTTACGAAGATGTCACCCATGATCAGCCTCCCTGCCCGCGAGCGCGGGCGCGGGGCCACGGGTTTCCCTTGCGCCCGCCCTCGCGCTCGCCCATGGCTCGACCAGGAACGGATCCGCCAGATCCGATATCAAAAGTCATAGCGCGCGCTCAGCGCGAACTGGTTGCCGTTGAGTTCCCGCCTGTCGTCGAGCAGGACTCGATGGTCCGTGGTCGCGTGAAACCACTCGAGCCCCACGGAATACTGGCGGATGCGGTAGCGCAGCATCGCCGAAACGATCTGGTTCTGAAGACGCAGCGGCCCGTCGTCGTCCGCGGGGTCGTCGATCCCGTAGAACGCCCACACGCTCCAGTTCTCCGTGATGTCGTAGCCGAGCTGGCCCTGCACGCCCCTCCCGAAGAAGTCTCCGAACTGGAGGATCTGCGCGAAGAGGTGTCCGATTGCATCGCCCAGGTAGCCGTTCACCAGGATCGTCCAGCGCCCGGGCCGGACACGCGCACCGCCGCTCAGCGCCCAGCCATCCTGGTCGATGTCCAGGTCGTCGCCGGGGCCGCTCAGGTCCTTGTGGTCGATGTGTCCGGCCAGGAACGCCTCCCACTGCGTCCCATCCTCGGGCTCGTGCCGGATGCCGAAGCGAGCCTCGAGCTGTGGTATCAGCGTCGCCTCGCCGGCGCTGACGTCGTCCGGGAAAAACTCGTCGACCCACGAGCCGCGGAAGGCGGCGAGCTGGATCTGGGTGGTGGTCGGCCCCTCGTCGTCGAGGTTGTGATAGAAAAAGAGCCCCGGGAAGCGCCACCCGATCAGTCCGCCGGCACCCCAGCCGAGGGGGAACGCGATGTGCGAAAGCGACTCGGGCACGTAGCCGAAGGTCGGCGTCCACGCCTGTCCCAGACGGATCGTGGTGCGCCCGTTGGTGAGATCGACGTAGGCGAGTCGGAGCCGGAGCTGGGGCTGCTCGTCGCTGAAGGCGCCCGTCCCGACGAAACCGCCGAAGAAGTCGACTTCCAGCGTGGCTCCGGCACGCCAGTCGCCGAAGAGCTCCGGGCCGGTGAAGTCGAAGGCGACGCGCGTGTTGCGGACGTCGCCTCCGTGGAACCACTCGTCCTCGAAAAGCTCCGGCAGGGCAACCCACAGGGCGTGCTGGCCGTTGCCGAGGGCGAAGAACTGGTCCTGGACGAATAGCGAACCGCTGACGAAGCCCCGGATGGTAAGGGTCTCCTCCCCAGCCGTCTCCACCTCCTGATCGTTCCCGGTATCCTGAGCCGGCGCAGGGAGTGGGTACCCGACGAAGAGCAGTGCGGCGACGAGACAGCCGGACCCCGACCGGCGCATGTGCGACAGCTCCTTGAACGGTTGCGTGACTTCCCGCCATGATCGAGAACGGGCGCACAGGGACTCTTCGGGAACGGAGCGTGCGGCAGTGCAACTTTCGCGCCGGGGCAGGAACGCGCCCGGTGTGTTTCCCGCGCACAGGAGGGGCACATGGGGAAACTTTCGATCACGCCCGACCAGTTCGAGATCCTGGTGGTGCGCGAGCTGCGCAAGGTGGGCCTCGAGGTCTCGGGGCTACGGATTCGCAGGCGGATCCGGATCTCGGCGGAGACGGGCGAGTACGATCTCGACCTGGCCGCGCGCCTGAGCGCGGAAGGCGAGGAGCATCGGGTCTTGATCGGGTGCAGGCATCGTGAGGTGGCGATCGGCCGCGAGCAGCTCGGCCGCCTCCATGGACGGCTCGAGGAGGCGGGCGCAGAGAAGGCGCTCCTCTTCGCGACGACCGAGTTCGAGCGGGATGCGCTCGCCTTCGGGCGCGATGCGGGAATCGCGCTCCTCCAGGTCGTGGATGGGCGGACCGCACACGACACCGGCGGCTGGGGGGTGCGCGGCCACTACCCCTCGTGGTTGCCGGAGCACGTCGCTCGGGTCGTGCGGCTGGACGATGTGGGGCTCGTGGCCACCGCGCTCCTGGTGGCCGGTCAGCCGCGGCTGATCCTGGACCGGCTGCGGCCGGGCACGGCCCCGGCGTCGCCCGGAGGCGGGCACTCGGGTTGACCGGTCGGCGCGTGCGTCTCCGAGCCAAGCTGCCCGTCGCCGGCACTGACCGGCACCACCGGGTGGCCGCCGCCTAGAGGTCGACCGCCTGTGCCACCAACTCGTACGAGCGCAGCCGTTCCGCGTGGCCGTAGATCATCGAGGAGATCATGATCTCGTCCGCTTGCGTCTCCGCGACCATCGCCTCGATCCGCGAGC
Organism: uncultured bacterium; assembly: GCA_937995995.1. Lineage (GTDB taxonomy): Bacteria > Gemmatimonadota > Gemmatimonadetes > Longimicrobiales > RSA9 > CALBZE01. The sequence continues at coordinate 6,625 of CALKIP010000216.1, read as the reverse complement.
GCACCGTCTCCGGGCTGCCGGCCACGAGGAGTTCGCGGTGGTTGCGGACGATGACCTGCTCGGCGGGCGAGTAGTCGTACGCCGTCGCCTCCTCGGGGCTCGGCAGCGGACCGAGCTCGTTGCGCCGCAGCCGTACCCAGTTCAGATCCATCGAGCGGGCCAGGTAGTCCGCCTCCTCGTCCGTCTCCGCGCAGACGACGGAGAGTGCCACGATCACGTGGGGCTGCTCGAACCACTCCGACGGCCTGAACCGCTCGCGGTAGGCGCGCAGCGCCGGCAGCGGCGAGGTCGGGCTGAAATGGCTGGCGAAGCCGTAGCCCAAGCCGAGCGAGCCGGCGAGCCCCGCACTCGCGCCACTCGAGCCCAGGAGCCAGATCGGCGGCAGCCTCACGTCGGAGGGCACCACCCGCACGCCGTGGAAGGGGTGGTCCTCCGGGAAATCGCCGCGCGAGAGCGACATCAGCTCGCCGAGCTGGGCGGGGAAGTGCTCCGCGTCGAAGGGCCTGAGCGCCCGCGATGTGGCGGGGTCCGTCCCCGGCGCGCGGCCGATCCCCAGGTCGATCCGGCCCGGGTGCAGCGCCTCCAGCGTGTGGAACGCCTCGGCGATCCTGAGCGGTGCGTGGTTCGGAAGCATGATCCCGCCCGAGCCCACGCGGATCCGCTCCGTCGCCGAGGCGACGTGCTCGATCAGGATCTCCGGCGACGAGCTCGCGATGCTCGGCATCCCATGATGCTCCGCGAGCCAGAAGCGCACGTAGCCGAGCCGGTCGGCGAGCCGCGCCACTTCGGCCGTCTGCTTCAGCGCCTCCGATGCCGTGAAGCCCGAGCCGACCGGCGCCAGGTCCAGCACCGAGAAGGCGACGTCCTTCAGAACGCTCATACCGTGCAGCTCCCGTCCGCGCACGCCCCGTCGGCGCCACCCTCAGCGGACTCTGCCTCGCCGGACGATGCCGCCGTCTTCGAGGCGACTTCCTCGAGCACCTGCAGGAACGTCGACGCCGACTGCGCGCCCTGGACCGCCCACTGGCCCTCGAAGACGAACGTCGGCACCGCCTGCACACCGATGCGACGCGCCTGGTCCAGATCCTCGCGCGTCTCGTCGAGCCCCTCGTTCGAAGCCAGGTACGCACGGACCCGCTCCTCGTCCATCCCGACCGATACGGCGAGTTCCGTCAGCAGATCGTGGTCCGAGACGTCGCCGCCCTCGCTGAAGTGCGCCGCGAAGAGCTTCTCCACCAGCTTCCGCTGCACACCCGCGCCGTACTCCCGTTCCGCCAGGCGGAAGAGGCGGTGCGCCGTCAGCGTGTTCACCGAGATCGCCCGGTCCCACGCCATCTCGATCCCCTCGCCCCGTGCGTTCTCCGTCACCTGCTGCAGCATGTCGTCGACCGGGCGGCCGAAGCGCTTCTGCAGGTACTCCTTCAGCGGCATCGGCGTCTCCGGCGTGTTCGGGTCCAACTGGTACGACCGGTACACCACCTCGACGCGGTCCGCCTGTGGGAACGCCGCCAGCGCTCGCTGGAAACGACGCTCGCCGATGTAGCACCACGGGCAGGCCACATCCGAATAGATCTCTACTTTCATCCCTTTATCTCCTCGCATTCGTTCCGAGCACCGCGAGGACGCGCTCCAGCATCATGCGGTCCTCGGCGCTCAACGACGCCTCGAATTCCGATTCCACCCGCCGCAGGCACTCCGCGCCCACACGCTGACGCTCCTGTCCCTTGGCCGTAAGCTCCGCACGCACGCTGCGTCGGTCCGAGGGGTCGGCCACACGCCGCACCAGCTCGTCGGCCTCGAGACGGTCGACGAGCTGTGTCATGTTCGAGCGAACACACTGCAGGCGAGTGGCTAGCTCGCCGAGCGGCAACGGCTCACGGGCACGGGCGAGTTGCTCCAGAACACCGTAGCGCGCACTCGAGAGTCCCACCTCGGCGAAGGCCGCCTCCATGCGCTCTTCGAGTTCGCGCGCCGTGCGCAGCAGCACGAAGAAGAGGGACTCGACAGCCGGATCGGTGATTTTGTTCATGGCTGAATTGTATAGGAATGGTCGAATGAGATCAAGGACGCGGTGATGCCGAAGCGTCGGGCGTCATGATCCTGCGCGTCGATCTCGGCGCAGATGCGGCGGTGGGGCGGGAATCGTGGTGGTGGACGTGCGGGAGGGGTCCCGGAAGAATTTGCCTCTTGACCGACCGGTAAGGCGGCGCGTATGTTCTCCGGTCAAACTCGAAATTGGGGGGCCTCGAGGCAATTCGGGCCGTGTGGTCCAGACTCGGATCCTGGCGTATGGAGACGAGGCTCGTACCGTTTGACGGACCGCCTGATGAGGCGTCGCCTTATTTTATTTCCGACCATCGGGAGCATCTCGGCCGTACGCTCCCATGTGACGACGCAGTGAGCCGAAACAGCAGTCCGCATCGCTGTTTCGGCTGTTGATTATATCCGAATATCGCTGTTGCGTTCCCTTGCAATGGACGGGGAGCGTCGTGTTACGGAGCGTGGTGGCCCGCCGTGCTCCGTCATGTATCCAACGATTCAATCGTTGGATTGCCGTGGGCCGTATGCACCCTCACCCCCCAGGAGGACACATGGGCAAACGTGCATTGTTCGGGCTGTTGGGTTTCGCGTTGCTGGCCAGCCTCGGGCCAGCGGACCTGATGGCGCAGGACCGAAGGATCACGGGGCGCGTGATCCAGTCGGGGACCGAGCAGCCGATCTCGAACGCGTCGGTATCCGTGATCGGAGCCGGCCCGTCGAGTTCTGCGCTGACCGGCACCGATGGTCAGTTCTCGCTCACCGCTCCTGCCGGCGAGGTCCGGCTCGACATTCACGCGCTCGGCCATGTTCGGACCGAGGTGGTGGTCCCGGCCAACCGGTCGTCGGTCGAGATCGTTCTTCAGCAGGACGTCTTCCGCCTCGACGAGCTGGTGGTTACGGGCCAGGCCACGACGGTGGACCGGCGTAGCGCGACGACGTCGATCGCCTACGTCTCGGGTGACGACGTCTCGCGGGTCTCGTCGCCGACGGTGCTCAACGCGCTGGCGGGCAAGATCACGGGCGTGAATCTGCAGACGAACTCCGGCGCCCCGGGCGGCGGGATCCAGATGCAGATCCGTGGGACCAACACGATTCTGGGCGGACACGAGCCGCTCTTCGTGGTGGACGGCGTGATCTACTCGAACGCGAGCATCCCGAGCGGCCGCGGCTACGCGAACGCTGCAGCGGATGTCAACCGCGAGGCCGACGCGGTCAACCGCATCGCGGATCTGAACCCGGCGGACATTGCGAGCATCGAGGTGCTGAAGGGTGCGGCGGCCTCGTCGATCTATGGCTCGAAGGCGGCGAACGGCGTGGTCGTCATCACGACGGTTCGTGGCCAGTCGGGCGCGCCGCAGTTCAACCTGACGCAGCGCGTCGGGGTGAACTCGCCGCTGCGTCTGATGGAGTCGCGGCGCTGGACGGAGGAGGAGGCGCTCGCTGAACTCACGAAGGAAGACGACGTGGCCAAGAGGGAGGCGCTGCGGCAGTTCTTCCAGGGCAACCCCAACCCGTTCTTCGACAACTACGCCAAGGTCTACGACCAGCGGAAGGCCTCGTACGAGACGCTCCTCGACATGCGAGGCGGGACGGAGACGACGCGCTACTACGCCTCGGGGACGGTGAGCCGTGAGGAGGGCATCGAGCGCAACACCGGTGCGGGTCGGCAGAGCCTGCGCGTCAACCTCGATCAGCAGTTCGGCTCCGGGTTCGACCTGAGCATCTCGAGCTCCTTCAACCGCTCCGAGAACGACCGCGGCTGGAACAACAACTGCAACAACTACGGCTGCCACGGCTACGCGCTCGCGTACACCCCCAGCTTCATCGACATCTCGCAAAAGAACGATGATGGCAGCTGGTTCAATCCGGGGCCGTATGTCGGCGTGAACTCGAACCCGCTCCATCTCACCGAGGTCGCCGTCAACCACGAGGAGACGAACCGTTTCACGGGTGGCGCCACGATCGGCTGGAACGCCTTTGAGTCGGGCGCGCAGAGCCTGCGCGTCGTGGCGGGCGGCGGCGTCGACATTTTCGACCAGTCGAACGAGGTCTGGTCGCCGAACGAGCTCTACTTCGAGCGCAACCAGACGTACCCGGGCGAGGCCATCCAGAGCGGCGGCCGCAGCCTCTTCCACAACTGGAACCTGAACGCGATCCACAACTGGGACGCCGGCAGCTGGTCTGCGATGACGTCCTTCGGCCTCCAGTACGAGGATCGTCGGCTGGAGACGTCGCTGATCCGGACGCAGAACCTGCTCCCCGGCCAGCGCAACGTGAACCGGGGCACCGAGACGACGGTCAACGAGTCACTCGAGCAGGAGCGCACGCTCGCGCTCTACGCCTCCGAGGCGGTGCGGCTCTTCGACGCGCGTCTCCTTCTCCAGGCGGGCGTGCGTGCCGAGCGCAGCAGCGTGAACGGCGACATCGACAAGTACTTCCTGTACCCGAACACGTCGGTCTCGTACCGCTTCATCGACCTCCTCGGAGGGGGCAGTGAGGTGAAGGTTCGTGCGGCGTACGGCGAGACGGGGAACCAGCCGCTCTTCGGTCAGAAGTTCACCACGCTCACCACGCCCAGGCTCGGCGGTCGTCAGGGGCTGGCGGTCTCCACGTCGGCGGGCTTCGATAATGTTGAGCCCGAGCGGCTCAAGGAGGTCGAGGTCGGCGTGGACGGCTCGGTCTTCGAGAACCGCATGACGTGGGAGCTGACCTACTACTCGCGCAACACGACGAACCTGCTGCTTCAGCGGGTGCCTGCGCCGTCCTCAGGCTTCACGAGCCAGACGTTCAACGGCGGCAAGATCCGCAACTCGGGGATCGAGGTCGGGCTCGGCGTCACGCCGATCATGACGGGGGATGCGATGTGGGTCTCCCGCGCCACCTTCACCCGCTACACCAGCGAGGTCATGGACCTGGCGGGGCTGCCAGCCTTCTTCCCGGCGGGCTCCGGCTTCGGAAACCTGGGCCGTACGTTCATCGAGGAGGGCAAGCCGATCACGCAGATCGTCGGCTTCGCGCTCAACGATGACGGCACGCGTGCCGCCGAGCTGAGCCAGCTCGGTGATGCTGCGCCCGACTTCCGGGTGGGCTTCATCAACGACGTGACGTACGGGGACATCAACCTGAACGTCGTGCTGGATTGGCAGCAGGGCGGCAGCGTCATCAACCTGCTGCGCTATCTGCAGGACGACGGCCGTACGTCGCCCGACTGGGGCACGCCCGAGTGGGAGCACCGCTACCAGGGCTACCGGACCGGAGCGATCGAGCCGTACATCGAGGATGCGACCTTCCTGAAGCTGCGCGAGGTTTCGCTCCTCTACAATGTGCCCGAGTCGTTCACCGAGACGCTCGGTCTGGGCATGCGCAACCTCCGGGTCGGGCTGACCGGCCGCAATCTGCTCATGTGGACGGAGTACTCCGGCCTCGACCCCGAGGTGGCCAACTTCGGCGCGACCGCGATCCGCAACCCGCTGGACATCGGCCCGTATCCGCCGAGCCGCAGCTTCCACTTCAACATCTCGGTGGGGTTCTAAGATGAGGATCAAGACTGCCGCGCCCCACGGAGCGGGCGCACGGAAACGGAGTCGCGGCCTCGGCGTCGCCCTCGCGGGCGTGCTGCTGATCGGTGCGTGCGACTTCAATATCATGAACACGAACGCACCCACGGTGGACCGGCTGACGGATGCACCGACGCGTGGCATCCTTGCCTCGGCGGCCACCGGTATCTTCGACAACGCGTTCAACGACGTGGCGACGGAGATCCAGTACTACGCGCTCTACGGCCGCGAGGGCTACAACCTGCAGGGGAACGACCCGCGCGAACCGGGTGAGCACATCCGCGGGCCACAGGACCCGACGGGCCGCAACTCCGCAATCTGGACCGGTCAGTATTCGGCGATCCGTCACATCAACACGTACCTGTCGGCACTGCCGAACGCCCCGGACTTGTCAGAAGCGGAAGTCCGGGCATCGGCCGGCTTCGCCAAGACGCTGAAGGCGTGGCACTACCACCGGCTGGCCGTCCGCACCGGTGAGCTGGGGATCCCGCTCGACGTGGATCGCTCGATCGACGATGAGCCCGCGCCGTTCGTCTCCTTCTCGGCAGCGATGGAGGCGGTCTCGGAGTTGCTGGACGAGGCGCTCGCCGACCTGCAGGCCGGAGGCAGTGCCTTCCCGTTCGCCATGGCGCCGGGCTTCGAGGACTTCGCCACGCCTGAGGACTTTGCGAAGTTCAACCGTGCACTGGCGGCGAAGGTGCTGGTCCACCGCGCGACCTTCGTGGGCTGCACCTCGTGCTGGGCCGAGGCGAGTGCGGCGCTGGACGCATCCTTCGTGACGGATGCGGGCCTCCCGGGATCGCTCGATCTCGGCGTCTACTACGGCTATACGGGCGTGGCCGGCGAGATCGGCAACCCCGTAGCGGAGCCGATCACGAATAACCGGTACTGGGTGCACCCGTCGATCGTCACGGGCGCACAGGATCGTGCCGACGGCTCGCCCGACCTGCGCTTCACCCGAAAGGTCACCGAGGCGCCGGCGCCGCGGACGCTGAACGACCTGACGGGCACGCACAAGCCGACGCTCT
>CALKIP010000215.1 GCA_937995995.1 uncultured bacterium | reverse complement strand
CTCCTCCAACTCCTCCAAAGCGACGCCTCGCCCGGCTACATCGGGATGATCGGCAGCCGCCGCCGCGTCCGGGCCGCTTTCCACGCGCTCCTCGAAGCCGGCGTTCCCCGGGAGAAGCTGGGCACGATCTCGGCGCCGGTGGGGCTGGACATCGGCGCGGAGACGCCGGAAGAGATCGCTGTGGCGATCGCGGCGGAATTGGTCGGGCTGCGCAGGGCGCGCTCGAGGACGGGAGCTGGGGCTGGGCGTGATGACTCCGGCATCGAGCGTGATCAGACCGTCGAGGGTGATCCGGGCCGCCACCGGAACTCGGCGCTCGAGCGCGAATCGCGACCGGGGCAGGAGACGGAACTCGAAGTCGAGGCGCTCCTTGCGGGGCGAGGCGAGGATAGGCGGGTGGGGCGGGTTTCGGATAAGGAGCGGGTACTCGATCGACTGTTGCCGCAGGAGGATGGCGATGGCTGACTCCGTGCAAGCACGGGGCGACGTGGCGGTACGGGCGGGTGTGGCTGCGGATGCCGTGGGGGGATCCGTGGTACCTGGCGGCGCCGAGGCGGCGACGTCCGGGGGTGGAGCGGCCGCGGTCGAGGGTGACGCGCCGACGGCCGGGGGCGAGGAGGCGGCCCCGGGAGGCGGGCCGGGGGTGCAGCGGGGGGTGGTGGACGCGGCCCGGGAGGGGCGGGGCGCGGTGCTGGCGACGGTGGTCGCCACGCGGGGTTCGGTGCCGCGCCACGTGGGGAGCAAGATGGTGATCGAGCCGGGCCGGGGGTTGGTCGGCACGATCGGCGGCGGGTGCGGCGAGGCGGATGTGATCGCGGCGGCGGAGCGGGTGGTGCGGACGGGGGAGCCGTGCATGGTCCGCGTCGAGCTGCTGGACGCCATCGAATCGTGGAGCCCCGCAGTGTGTGGCGGCGTCATGGAAGTCTTCGTCGAACCCATCACGGCGGAAGCCCATGTGGAAGCGCTATAACGCGTATCTCCGGCGGCCGCCGGAGCTCACGGTGGACTGGCGCGACCCGGAGACGGGCGCACGTGGCTGGCTGGTCATCAACTCGCTGCGGGGCGGTGCGGCGGGGGGCGGCACGCGCATGCGCCCGGGGATCTCGCCGCGCGAAGTCGTCTACCTGGCCAAGGCGATGGACCTGAAGTTCTCGCTCTCGGGCCCGGCGATCGGCGGCGCGAAGTCGGGGATCGATTTCGATCCCACGGACCCACGCAAGGCGGACGTACTCGAGCGCTGGTACCGCGCGATCACTCCGTACCTGCGGCACCACTACGGGACCGGCGGCGACCTGAACGTCGACGAGGTACTGGATGTGATCCCGACGTTCCGCAAACTCGGCTTCGAGCACCCACAGGAGGGCGTCGTGCGAGGGCATCTCGCACCGACGCCCGAGCGGTTCGAGCGGATCATCCGCAACCTGAAGGCGGGCGTGGAGGCGGGTGTCCCGATCGCACTGAGCCCGGCGGGTACTCAGGTCACGGTCTCCGACATGATCACCGGCTACGGCGTCGCACGAGCCATCGAGCACTACTACGAGCGTCTGGGCGAGGGGCTGCACGGCGTGAGAGTGCTGCTGGAAGGGTTCGGCAACGTCGGCGCGGCGTGTGGGCTTTATCTGGCCCGAGCCGGCGCGCAGATCGTCGGGATCTCGGACGCGCGATCCGCGCTGGTCGCGCCCGAGGGGTTGGATGCGGCGCAGGTCGAGGAACTGATGCGTCGCCGGGCAGGCAAGCTGCTCCCGGACGACCCACGCAAGGTGCCCACGGAGGAGCGCGGGCGCTTCGACGCCACCACCGCCGATGTCTTCGTGTGTGCCGCGGTCTCGGGCTCACTCACCGCCGAGCGGCTCGAGCGGCTGGCGTCATCGGGAGTGAAGGTCATCGCGAGTGGCGCCAATCACCCCTTCCGCGAGTACCGGCTCGGCTCGACGCGGGTGGCGCAGAGGGCCGACCGTCGCTTCACGGTCCTCGGCGACATCCTGGCCAATTGCGGGATGGCCCGCACCTTCAGCTACCTGATGGAGGAAGGCGCCCAGCCGGACGCCCCGGCGATCTACGCCGCCGTGGACCGGACGATCGAAGAGGCGCTGGACGAGGTGCTCGATCGGAGCGGAGGTCGGCCTACAGGCCTTCTCGCGGCCACCTTGGGCCTCGGACTGGACCGCGTCGGCGCTCCCTGAGCCGCCTGCGCCGTGCCAGCTCGGGGTGGCGCCGCTCGCGCCGCCATTCCTCCCAGCGTCGAAGCTGGTCCAGTGCATCGATCGGATACGGCTCCTCGTCCAGTCCAGTCTCCCGCTTGAACTGCCGCCATTCCATGTAGGCATCCAATAGCCGGCCGGGCCGGTAGGGGCCACGCATCTCGAAATCGTAGTCGTGCAGCTCCGAGTAAGCGGATTGCGAGGGTCTGAATGCGGAGCCCCGGAAACGCGGCGGCATCCAGAACGCATCGTCGTACGGCATGTCTCTCCTCCTGACTCGACGGGCACGGAGCCGTAGTCGACGCCGGGTACCCGATCAGACTCCCTCTGTGTGTCCGGTACAGGGGGCAACCCTCGTGCCTCCGACCAACGCTGCCTCCTGCCCGGTTGGAACCGCACTTGCCCACTCCATGACGGCATGGAGAGCTTTCCGCCCGAATCGTCGCTCGTCGCCGGCCAGGAAGGCCCGTGGGGTCCGGGTACGGAGCTGAACCCACACGGTTCGCTCGACATCGTCCATCAGGGCTACACCGTCCTCGTCACGCGCCGCGACGGAATGGTGACGGGTGCGGGGAGGGAGGGCCTCTGGGACTACGACACCCGCATCCTCTCCAGGCATCGCATCCTTCTCGCCGGCGAGTCGCCCGGCTACATCTCGAGCGGCACCCCTGAGGCCGAGCGATGGACCGCACACCTCGCCGTACCGAGGCGCGGCGGCACCGCCGCGGGCCCGATGCTGCCCCAGGACACGCTCGAGCTGGTCGTCGCAAGACGCGTGGGGCCGGGGATGGAAGAGCGGATCGTCGTCTGCAACCACAGCATGACGGCGGTCGAAGCCGAACTGGAACTCGAGTTGGCGGCGGACTTCACCGATCTCCAGGAGGCCGGAGCACCGCGCCGCCAGCTCGGGCACATCGAGCGGCGCTGGAGTCCGGAAGCGGCCGAGCTGGTGTTCGACTATCGGGCCGAGCGGGACGGGCACACGCTCCATCGAGCACTCCGGGTCCGCGTCGTCTCATCGGATTCCCCGGCCGACTCCACCGATAGAGGCTTCCGGTTCAATCTGAAGCTTCCCGCACGCGGCCGCTGGAGCGCGGTGCTCGGCTACCACTCACTCGTCGATGGCGTCTGGCGAGAGCCGCTGCCCGAGACCGTGGACCGGGAACATGCCGCTGATCGTGCCTCCCCACGTGCGCTTAACCGCGCATCCAAACGCGCCGCCGGGCACGAACCCGCCACCGAGCCAGACCGCACACCGAGAACCGAACGCGACCGGGTGCGCGCGTGGTGGCGCGAGCGGCGCGCTCGCGTCGTGACGTCGCAGCCGATCGTGGAGGGGGCGTTCAACCAGGCCGCGGAAGACCTTTTCGCCCTGCGCAACTGGGAGTACGACGAAGCGCCCGACGTCTGGTTTCCGATGGCCGGCGTGCCGACATACACCGGGATCTTCGGCCGCGACGTGCTCACCGCCTCGTGGCAGGGCGCGCTCCTCGGTCCCGATATGCTCCGCGGCGCGCTCTCGATCGTCGCGAAGACGCAGGCCGAAACCGACTCCGCCTTCCACGATCGCGAACCGGGGAAGATGATCCACGAGATCCGGCGTGGCCCCCTCTCCGAGCTCGGGATCATCCCCCAGCGCGGCTACTACGGCACCCAGACCACGCCGGCGATGTTCGTGCTGGCGCTCTCGGAGTACTGGCACTGGACCGGAGACGACGCCCTGCTGCGCCGCCACCTGGATGCCGCGCTGCGCGCCTTCGAATGGGCCGAGCGCTACGGCGACCGGGACGGCGACGGCTTCCTCGAGTACATCCGCCGCTCGCCGAAGGGGCTCAAGAATCACGCGTGGAAGGATTCGGACGAGGCGATCCGCTACCCCAATGGCTCACTCGTCGAAAACCCGATCGCGACCGTCGAGGAGCAGGCGTACCACTATGTCGCACTCGTGCGCATGGCCGAAATCCTCGTCGCCCTGGATGAGGAAGAAGGCGCAGAGGCGTTCGTGGAGCGCGCGCGCCTGCTGCGCGAGCGCTGGGAGAGGGCATTCTGGGTGGAGGAGGATGGCTACTACGCGATGGCACTCGATCCGCAGAAGCGACAGGTGCGCTCGATCGGCTCGAACCCGGGCCACGCACTCGGCGCCGGGCTGGTGCCCCGCGAGAAGGCACGCCGCGTCGCGGACCGGCTCATGGCTCCGGACCTCTTCAGCGGCTGGGGCGTGCGAACACTCTCGGCCGAGCACCCGTCGTACAACCCACTCGGTTACCACCTCGGCACCGTCTGGCCGGTCGAGAACGCCACCTTCGCACTCGGCTTCAAGCGCTACGGGCTGGACGATCACGTCGAGCGGCTCGTGACCGGACTCCTCGGCGCAGCCGCCCACTTCCACAAGCTGCGCCTCCCGGAATTGCTCGCAGGCCACGACAGGACGGAGTCCTCGATCCCGACAGCGTACCCCGGCTCCAACAGCCCACAGGCGTGGAGCGCGGGCGCAACCGTCCAGCTCGTCCAGATCCTGCTGGGCCTCTACCCCTTCGCGCCCGCACGCACCCTCCTCCTGGTGCGTCCGCGCCTGCCCGCGTGGCTCGACGAGATCACGGTGAGCAACATCCGCGTCGGCGACGCATGCATCACGCTACGCTTCCACCGGGAGAAGGACGGCAGAGCGAGCCACGAGGTGGTCGAGCGCGATGGCACGCTTCTCGTCCACGAAACCGCGCCGCCCGACGCCATCGACGAGGGTGGCCTTCTCGAGCGTCTCGAGCAATGGGCCCTCGAACACGCCCCCGGCCGCCTCGCCCGCGCCGCACGCCTGGCCCTCGGCGACCTGCTCGCTTGATCCCGCCCTCGCCCTGGCTCCGCGCCGCTAGTAAAGCCGGAACGGCGGGGATACGAACCGAGCCGGCAGGTACGACACGAAGAACGGTCCGTACGCGATCAGGATCAGTACGAGGGCCAGGAGGGCCCACACGCCGATGCGGTCGAGATTGCGGTCCCACCCCGAGCGGGAAGGCGCGATCAGCGTGCGTGAGATCGGGATGTCCTTCGGCTGTGCACCTTTCTCGCCGGCCACGATCGTCATCCCGATGATGACGAAGAAGGTCATGATGCCCAGGAACATGATCGTGCCACCGATCCCGGTCAGGATCCCGCCGAGTTCCCACTCCGGGTTGCTGTAGGTGGCCTGTGCCCGGAAGGTGCGCCGCGGCATCCCCTCGAGGCCGGCGGAGATCATGCCGCGTGCGAAGATCAGCACGCCGATCGCATAGATCCACGACGATGCCAATGCCAGCTTCCGGCTCCAGAGCGCGCGTCCGGTCAGGTAGGGGATCATCCAGTAGGCCACGCCGACGAAGGTGAGGGCGACGGCCGTGCCGACGGTCAGGTGGAAGTGGCCGGGCACCCAGGTCGTGTTGTGGATGACCTGGTTCATGCTGAAGCTCGCGTTGATGAGCCCGGTGATCCCGCCGAAGACGAAGACGACCATGGCGAGCATCTGCGCGGTGAGCGACGGGTCGCCCCACGGCAGCTTGGTGACCCAGCCGAGCAGCCCCTTGCCGCCACGCCGCCGCCCGCCGATCTCCAGTGCGGCGACCACCGAGAAGGCCGTGGCGAGACTCGGGAAGAAGACGCCGAAGGTGAGTACGCCGTGGATCGCCTTCATCCCCTCCGTGATCCCGGGGTCCGTGTACTGGTGGTGGAACCCGACCGGGATCGAGAGGAGGAGGAAGAGGATGAAGACGACCCGGGTCAAGGAATCGCTGACCAGCACGCCGCCGGCCTGCTTCGGCACCAGTGCGTACCACGAGACGTAGGCCGGGAGCAGCCAGGCATAGACGATGGCGTGGCCGGTGAACCAGAAGAGCGTCCGCGTGAGGAGCGGGTCGACCATCCCCCCGAAAGCGCCCAGAGACCAGGGGATCAGGATCCCGATGAACTCTGTCGCGATCGGCAGCGAGGCGATGAACCACATGACGTAGCTGACGACCGAAATGTAGGCCAGCAGGGGGATGCGCGCCTCGCGGTGGTCGCGCTTCCAGCGCGCTAGCACGGTCAGCATGTTCACAAAAGCGAGCCAGGTGCTGACCACGATCAGGACGAGACCGACGTAGTACGCCCAGTGGGCCTGGAGCGGCGCGTAGGAGGTGAAGAGCACCGTCGCCTGGTTGGTGACGACCGCGTAGATCACCAACAGGTTCCCGAGCAGGAGCGTGCCGAACACCGCGTAGACCAGCCACGGCACCAGCGGCCGGCTGACCGCGCGCGCGGTCATGAGCGGAAGGAACCCGTTGGAGAAGGCGAAGGTGAAAACGAGCACGTTCGCCACGCCGTGTGCGGTCAGCCCCTGGTAGTAGCCGCGCAGCTTCGGGAAGTAGGGCAGGATGTCGATGTTCGCGTACGAGAGCGCGTTGGCCAGACCGTGGAAGACGCCGGCCACGAGCGCCGCGTAGCCGATGTAGATCGTCCAGCGTAGGAAGCGCTTCTGGGATGCCGGCAGTTCGAACCCCGACGGATCGTAGACGGTGGCTACACTCATTCGGCGATCACCTTTCCAAACATCGTGTGGTGTCCCAGCCCGCAGTACTCGTGGCAGATGACCACGTACTCGCCCGGTCGTTGGAAGGTGTAGGTATTCTGCGAAACCTCCCCCGGGATCAGCATCATGTTCATCCTCGTGCCTTCGATGTGGAAGCCGTGGATCACATCGGCGGACGTGGCGGTGAAGGTGATCTTGGCACCGACGGGCACCCGGACCTCCGGTGGGATGAAGGTCCAGGCCTGACCGATCAACACGACCTCGTACTCGTTGGGCCCAGTCTGCCGCACGCCGGGGTTGTCGAAGGGCGGGGTCTTGCGCACCTCCGAAATCTCGATCTCGCCCTCGCGCGAGGGGAGCATGATCCCCATCCCCGCGGCCGCATAGAAGCTCGAGCCCAGGAAGATCACCAGGATCACGGCGGAG
>CALKIP010000214.1 GCA_937995995.1 uncultured bacterium | reverse complement strand
TGCCCCTCCTGGGATCGAACCAGGACTCTCCTGATCCAGAGTCAGGCGTGTTGCCGATTACACCAAGGGGCAATCGCGCAAGTGCGCGTCCCTAGCGAGTCTATCGCGGGATCTCACCGCTGTCAACCCGGACACGCCCGATCGAGCCGTTTTCGCTCCGGTAAGTACCCAATCCCGGACGCGCACGGTCGCAGTCGGTGTCGGGACCACAGACACCACTCGATGTGGGTGATACTCAGAACTGCAACACCACGTAGGCGATGCTCGATACTGCGTTCGACGTGCCCTGCTCTGGCAACGCCAGTGCCTGCCAACGATCGCCAGCCCGGTTTTTCTCCGGCTCTACTCCGCTTCGGCAGCCCGCTTCTCGAGGGCATCGAGTGCGGCGTCGAGCCGGCGCAAGGTGAGGTCCGGGCCCAGCGCCACGAGCACCTCGAAGATTCCGGGCGACACCGCCAGCCCCGTCACCGATACGCGTAGCGGGTGGATCAGCTTGCCGGCACCGACACCGAGTTCGTCGGCCAGGCTGCGCAGTTCGGATTCGAGCGACTCCTCGTCCCAGCTTTCGATGGCATCGTACCGACCACGCAGCGCCGCCAACCGAGCTCGGACCTCTGCCGGATTCTTCCAGTGCTTCTGGACGGCTTGCTCCTCGTACTCGATCTCGTCGACGAGGTAGGCGCGTGCCTGCCGCACGATGTCGCCCACGCTGCGCGCGCGCACCTTGAGCAGGTCGATCAGCCCCAGGTACCAGTCCCGTCGCTCGAGGAGCGCGTCGGAGTTGGCGATGCCCCGGGCCACCAACTCCTCCGTCACGAGCGGCTCGAGCTGCTCGGCCGAGGCGAGGCTGAGGTGCTGGCCGTTCAGCCACACGAGCTTCTGGGTGTCGAAGATCGCGCTCTTCTTGTGGATCCCTTCGAGTGAGAAGAGATCGATCAGCTCCTCGACGCTCATGACCTCGCGGTCGCCGCCCGGCGACCAGCCGAGAAGCGCCAGGAAGTTGACCATCGCCCACGGCAGGATCCCCTCGCCGCGGTACTCGCCGACGGCCGTGGCGCCGTGGCGCTTGCTGAGTCGCTTGCCATCGGGTCCCAGGATCATCGGCACGTGCGCGAAGGTCGGCACATCGTAGCCGAGCGCCTGGTACAGCATGATCTGTTTCGGCGTGTTGGAGATGTGATCGTCGCCACGGATGACGTGCGTGATGCGCATCTCCGCGTCGTCGCTCACGACGGCCATGTTGTAGATCGGCGTGCCGTCGGAGCGCAGGATGATGAAGTCCTCGATGTCCGCGTTGTCGAACTCGAGGCGGCCGTGCACCGCATCATCCCACGCCGTCACCCCCTCGGGCACCTTGAAGCGCACCGTGTAGGGCTGTCCTGCGGCCGCTCGCTGCTCCGCCTCCTCGGGTGAGACGGTCAGCATGCAGTTCCTGTCGTAGCGGTAGGCCTGCTGCGCGCCCTCGGCCCGGGCCCGCTTCTCCGTCAGCTCCTCCTGCGTGCAGAAGCAGCGGTACGCCTGGCCCGTCTCCAGTAGCCGCAGCGCATCCCGGCGGTGTCGCTCGACGCCGTCCGCCTGGTGGAACGGCCCCTCGTCCCAGTTGAGCCCCAGCCACTCCATCCCCTCGAGGATGGCGCGGGTCATCTCCTCACTCGAGCGCTCCCGGTCGGTGTCCTCGATGCGCAGCACGAAGACGCCGCCGTGACGGCGCGCGAGCAACCAGTTGAAGAGCGCCGTCCTCGCTCCACCGACGTGCAGGAAGCCGGTCGGCGAGGGCGCGAACCGTACACGGATCTTGTCGTTACTCATTGTCCACCCGTTGCCAATCGTAGCGCAGGAAGGTATCCACCCCCGGAATGGCCGTCAACGCCGAAGAGCGCTCGGGGCGGCTTGCCGTCCGGGCCCCTCGGTGCGAGCTTCGGTTGTCTGGTGTTGAAACGGTCTAAACCGAATAACGATATGACGGCATCACCGCAGGGCGGGCGGCCGGACGCGGTCGTCCGCTCATCGCGTTCCATTCTGCTTTTCTGGGCCCCACTCGCCATGCAGTGGGTGATGATGAGTCTCGAGGGGCCCTTCCTTGCCGCGATCATCGCGCGCATGGGTGAAGCGACGACGAATCTGGCCGCGTACGGCGTGGCCATCGCCTTCGCGATCCTGACCGAGTCGCCGGTGATCATGCTGATGAGTGCGTCGACGGCGCTGGTCGAGGACGCGGAGAGTTACCGCCGACTGCGCAACTTCGCCACTGCATTGAACATCGGGGCGACAGCCCTGGTGCTGCTGGTCGTCGTCCCACCGATCTACCGCCTGCTGATGGACGGTCTGCTCGGACTGCCTGCCGAGGTCTCCGGGCTCGTCTACGGCTCGATCTGGCTGCTCCTGCCCTGGCCCGCCGCGATCGGGTACCGGCGCTTCCTGCACGGGCTGCTGATTCGCTCGGGGAAAACGCGCCTCGTCGCCTACGGCACGCTGGTCCGGCTCAGCGGGATGGCGGTCACAGGAGTGTCACTCTACCTGGTCGGATCGATGCCAGGTGCGTGGGTCGGCGCGATCTCGCTCTCCGCTGGCGTCGTGCTCGAGGCGCTGGCGGCGCGGTTTATGGCGGCGGGCGAGGTGGCGCGCCTGAGTGCCGGAGCGCCGCCGCGGCTGCCGGCCGAGGCCATCGCTACCGCGTCCGAGCTGGATACCGGGGCGGAGGCGCGCAGCGGTGCGGAAGAGGTGGTGGGCGCGGAGGCCGCGGCCACGCGGCGCCTCGTGACTCGGGGTGAGTCGGCGATCCGTCGTACGGGCGCCGCGGCCCGGGCGCTCCGCAAGGCGGCCGTGGCCGGCTACGGCGACATCGCGCGCTTCTACTTCCCGCTAGCGCTGACGTCGCTCATCGGTCTAACGGTTCAACCGATGCTGACCTTCTTCATGGGCCGCGCGCCGCTCCCGCTGGAGTCGCTCGCGGTCTTCCCGGTCGTGCACGGGCTCGCGTTCATGTTCCGCTCGCCGGGGATCGCGTTCCAGGAGGTGGTGATCGCACTCGTGGGGAAACGTCTCGAGCACCTCGGTGCGCTGGCGCGGTTCGGGTTCGGACTCGGCCTCGCGGTGACGGGGATCCTCGGACTGGTTACCTTCACGCCGCTCGCTTCGATCTGGTTCGAAACGGTTTCCGGGCTATCTCCCGAACTGGCCGCGCTCGCCACTGAGCCGGCGCGAATCTCGGTCCCGCTCGCCGGGCTCACGGTCCTGATCGCCTTCCAGAACGCGCTCCTCGTGCAGACTCGGCGCACCCGGGAGATCACGGCGGCGAGTTTCTTCGAGGTGGGCGGGATCGCGGTCCTCTTCACCCTGGCCGGCTGGCAGTTCGGACTTTTCGGGGCGAGCGCCGCGATGGTGGGGCTGGTCGGTGGGCGCGTCCTTGCCAACGGCTATCTGTGGACGCGGGTGCGGCGGGCGGTGGCGGAGACTCGCCTTTCCTAGCGATCCACGCGGCAGACCTTGATGCTCGGCACGTCGAGACTGTGGCTTCGATAGTCACGACCCGGTCGCCAAGAAGGCATGCCGCGGGGGACGCCGGACAGAAGCGGCACAGGAACTCCGATTCCTTGTGGATTTGATCGGTGACTCCGTTCAACCCAGCGCGGCGGCCTGTGCCCGAGCGAGCCGCCGGCGCTCCGGCCCGCGCTCGAAGAGCAGGTAGAGCGCAGGCGTGACGGTAAGCACCAGCACCGTCGAGCTGCTAAGCCCGCCGATCAGCGCGTAGCCGAGGGCGTTCCAGATATTCGCATCCGCGGCCTCGCTGAAAAGCACGAGTGGCAGCAGCCCCAGGATCGTCGTGGCGCTGGTCATCAGGATCGGCCGCACGCGGTCCAGCGTGCCCTGGAGGATCGCCTCCTCGAGCGGCAGACCGTCCTTGCGGCGCCGATGATTGACGTGGTCGACCAGCAGGATAGAGTTGTTGACCACGATCCCACCCATCATGATCACGCCGATGTACGCTTCGCGCGTGAACGTCGCACCGGAGTAGAAGAAGATCAGGAAGACGCCGATGAGCGCCATCGGCACGGCGAGCAGCACGCAGAGCGGTTGTCGGAGCGACTCGAAGAGCGCCGCGGTCACCATGAAGATCAGCGCCAGCGAGACGGCCAGTACGCCGTAGATCTGACCGCGCTCCTCGTCGGACCAGCGCCACTCGTCCCGTCCCTCCAGCTTGTAACCCGGCGGGACGGTCGTCGACTGCATCACCGCCTCGTGGACCCTGTCGCCCAGCTTGGTCGGCCCCCGGAACTCGTAGGCGACGTTGCGTCGGTACTGCTGGTTCTCACGCACGATCCGGCTCAGCACCTCGCGCTCACTGATCGTGGCCACGTCGGCCAGGCGAACCGCCTGACCGGCGCGCGTCGGGATGAGCAGGTTCTGCAGTGCGAGCATATCCAGCGTTTCGTTCCCCTCGAGCTTGACCATGAAACGGACTTCCTCGCCGCCGATGCGGATGCGGTCGTCCGTCGTGCGACCCCGGATCGCCGCCATCACGTGCCGCATCACGTCCAGCGAAGTGAGCTCGTGCAGGGCGAGGCGCCGTCGGTCGACGGTGAGGACGAGCTCCGTCGCCTTGTCGCGGTCGAACCAGCGGCCGGACGAATTGGGGTCGACGTCGCGGATCCGGCTGAAACGCTTGAGGCGGACCGCCAGATCGTCCGCGATCTGTCGCACCTCCTCGTAGTTGTAGCCGAGGACCGTGATCGAGTAGTTCGGTGGCGAACTGCCACCGCCGCCGAAGAACGGTAGACCGTAGCCGCGGACCCAGATGTCGGCGCCTCCGAACTGGTGCGCGAACGCCTGCATTTGCTCCGTGATCACCACGGGGATTTGCGTAAGGTTGAGCGAGTCCGGGAAGGTGACGCGGATGCTGGCGTATTGCGGCTGGACGTTCGTCACGAATCGGCCGACCTCGGGCATGCTCGCGAGCTTCTGCTCGAAGTAGCGCGCCAACTCGTCCGTCCGTGCCAGCTCCTCGCCGCGTGGAAGCCGGATCCCGATGTCGATACGAGTTTCGCCCCCGCCCCAGCGCCCCCAGACTACGCCACGCGTCACATACTTGTCGAAGAGGTGGTACGAGCCGCCGAGCATTGCGACCGCCAGCACGATCGTGACCCACGGGTGCCTCAGCGTGAAGCGGATCAGGATGCTGTAGATGCGGACGTAGATCGGAGCCCGCTTCATCTTTCCGGGCCCATCTGACGATGCCGCGGCGCCGAGCCCCGCCAGAAGCCGCGCGCCGAGTGCCGGGATGAAGGTGAATGCCACGAAGAGGCTCGCGAGTAGGCTGAACCCCACCACGATCGCGAGCGGCACGTAGAAGACGCGCAGCTCGCCCTGCAGGTAGACGAAGGGGACGAGGACGACGACGGTCGTCAGCGTCGCCGCGAGAATGGCCAGGACGACGTCGCGTGCGCCGTGCTCCGCCGCGGCCTCCGCACTCTCGCCCGAGCGACGCAGGCGGTAGATGTTCTCCAGCACCACGATCGCGTTGTCCACGATCAGCCCGAACCCCATGGCGAGCCCCATCAACGTGAGCACGTTGAGGGTGAGCCCGCCGAAGTAGATCAGGTTCAGCGTGATCAGGATCGAGAACGAGATGGTGGCGAAGATGACCGCGGCGGAGCGGAAGGAGCCCAGGAACAGCAGCAGCACCACGAAGATCACGCCCGCCGCGATGAGTGCGCGAAACCGCAGGTCGGTGAGTTGTGCGCGGATGTCCTCGCTTTCGTCCTCGTCCAGGATCAGCCGCACACCCGGCGGGTGCAGCCGCTCGAGTTCGGCGAGCCTCGCCTTGACCCGATCCGCCACCGCGACCGTGTTCGTCCCCGATTCCTTCAGGATGGTGAAGGAGAGCGCCGGCTGCCCGTCGATACGGTAGTGAGAGCGCGGCTCCTCGAAGGTGTCGTGGATCTCGGCGACATCCGCCACGCGCACCAGACGGCCGCCGTCGGTGAGAAGCGCCGTGCGCCCGATATCGGCTGCGGACTCCGCACGGTGTCGGACCGCGATCGAGCGCAGCACGCCCTGCGCCTCCACGACGCCTGCCTGCTGTACGTATTCCAGCTCCAGGATCCGCCGTTGCACCTCCCGGATGTCGAGCTTCAGCGCCTGGAGCCGGGTCTCGTCAAGGACGATTTCGAGCACCCGATCGCGGCCGCCGAAGACTTCGACGTATCCCACGCCGTCGACCTGTGCGACCTCCGGCTCGATCACCTCGTCCACGTGGGCGCGAAGCGCCTCCAGCGTGTACGGTCCGGTGACGGTGTAGCGCAGGAACGGCTTGTTCTGGTCCTCGAACGCATCGGGGATGTACGGCTCGATCACCGGGGTGGTGGCGTTTGCGGGCAGCTCCGTCTCGATCGCTGCCAGGCGCTCGGAGAGCTCGAGCCGCGCGAAGTCCATCTCCGTACCGCGCGCGAACTCCACCGTGATATCTGCCTGGCCCCAGCCGAATTGCTCGAAGGATACCGACTGGATCCTCTCGACTCCCCGAACCTGTTGGATCGCCGCCTCGAGCGGCGCCGTCAGCAGCGCCTCGGTGACTTCGGGCGAGGCACCGGACAGGTGGGCTCTGACGCGAAGCTGCGGGAGCTGCGTATCCGGGAGCAGCTCAATGGGAATGTTGCGCCAGGCGGCCACGCCCAGGAGCGCGACCGCCAGGTACGCCATGGTGACGGCGACGGGGCGCCGGATCGCGAGCCGAATCATCCGCCTCCGGCTCCGCCCGCGCGGTCGTCGTGCAATGCGGCAACCTGCCCGAGTTCGCTTCGCTCGAGGCGATGCACGCGCACATGCTCCACGTCGAACTCGTCCCGCCAGAGTCCGAGCAGGTAATCGTGCCCGATCTCGCGGATCGCCAACCCGACCGGCGTCTCGACCGTTCCCAGCAGCCGACCCTCCGGATCGAAGACGTTCCAGCGCGGCAGATCGTCGCCCGGCCGCCGGTACTCCTCCACCCAGAGGTACCCGGCAGCGTCGACGCGAACTCCACTGTAGGCGGGCATGGTTTGGGGGAGCGGCATCTCGGCCAACATCCGTTCCATGAACTGGCGCATCATGCCCTCGTCGTTCTCATCCAGCTGCGCCTGGCGGTAGCGCTCGATATCCTCGCGGGTCACCGGAAGGTTGTCGTGCCGTTTACGTATCAGCGCCTCGAGGCGGCCCTCCGTGTCGTACCGGGCGATCTCGTAGCTGTCTGCCGTTCCCACCAAAAAGCGACCATCGCGCACGGCGATGCTCGTTGCCTTCCCGAACGCGAGGCTCGTGACGCCCATGGTGCTACCGTCGACCCGGACGTACGACTCGCGCCCAGGGAAGCGTCCGATCGCCTCGAGCGGCTCGCCCTCCCGCGAATATCGGAATAAGGCCATCGAGTCCCTGTTCACCCCGGACGTCTCCTCACCCGCCCGGAACACACGCCCCATGCGCACCAGAAGCGCGCCGTCGGCCATCACCCCGACTAGCGTGGGATTGAAGCGACCTTCGGCAGCGGGCTCCAGACGAAAGGAGCGGACGAACTCACCCGTGGTTTTGAACACCGATACGCGGGTTCGCAGGAACTCGTAGGCCAGGATCGAGTCTTCGCCGACGAAGCGAGATACCTGAACTCGCCGGGCCCATCGCCCTCGCGGCCGACCGACCGCAGGAACCGACCCTCCGCATCGTAGAAGCGCAATTCGTGCGTGCCCCCGTTGGCGACGACGATTTCGCCACTGGCGAGGCGCGCAGCGTCGCGAACCTGGAAGAGCTGGTATTCGGGGCTGCCCTCGAGGACACCGATATCCACCAACGGCTCCGCCGCCACTCGCCATTCCTCACCCTTCCCCCACAGCGGTGCGGCATTCTCGATGATGACGATTCCGGCGCTGTCGCGCACCACGGGTCCCGCCGAGCCGCGTTCGCCAGCGCCGCAGCCGACGCTGAAGAGCACCGCAACCAGCCCCAGAGTTGCCGGGATACCCGTTGAGCGTACGCCGGACCGACCGGCCCGTGGCCCGGCCCAGCCGGCACGCCCTCCCCAGACCACGCCCGGGTCGACACCGTGGTCCAGGCTGTGGCGGCGTGATTCGCAATGCTCTCGATCACTTCTGGATGCCATCGCCACCACGATTCTGTGCATGGATCTTTCTTCGGTTCGATTCACCGCTTTGTGTGGGCAACGAGGGCCGTACCCGACCCCCGGCCCCACCCCACCGCGCCATGCCCGGCCTCTGCCGACCGGCCTCATGTGGCAGCGGTGGCCCCCAGGGCACCTCCCATGCAACCGCTTTCATCCCACCCGCAGTCACGGACACACTCCCCACGCCCGGCTTCCGCCGCGACCGGCTCCGGCCGCTCGAGCGCCCCAG
>CALKIP010000213.1 GCA_937995995.1 uncultured bacterium | reverse complement strand
AGCTCGACCGCATCGTGGACAACTTCTGGCTGCGTGCCCACATCGACGAGGCCGGGACGCACGACTTCCAGGCTCCACGTGTCCTGCTGCCCGTGTACTGGAACGAGATCCTGCGCCTCGCGGTGCCACGCGACGACCACGACGTCGCCCGCTACTGCTTCACGCACGTCGTCGCCGGCGCCTCCCGCAAAGGTAGAACACTGCAGAGGGTAGCCGATGTACCCGTCCGCATGCGTCTGCTTCCGTACCTCACACCGCGGCGGATCCTGCTGCTGGAACGGCGGGGGCAGCCCGGCGAGTCACCGCCCGAGACCGGCCCGACACGGCTCCGGGAGCGGCCCCTTCAGGCAGCGAACGCGAGCGAAGCCGCCAGTCGCAGCGCTCTCTTCGCTCGCTCCGGCGACGATGACAACAAGGTCATCCTCCTCGCGTTCGGCCGATCGAAACGGCCGGAGATGGTGCTGAAGATACCGCGGTCCACGCGGTACAACCGTCGTCTCGAGCACGAGCATCATTGCCTGACGCTGCTACGCGAGCGCCGTGCTGCGGACGCGGGTACGTACCCCGAGGCGCTCTTCCTCGACTACCACGCAGGTCTTGCGATCCACGGGCAGACCATGCTCCATGGCGCGGCTTTCCGGAACGTGACAACGTGCCGCACCGACTGCCCCCCCGCAGCCAGCGCCGTGGAGCGGATCACACGTCTGGGCGAGGCATCGGCCGAGCGCGTGGCTTCCGATACCGACGACCTCGGGGGCTGGCTGTCGCACATCTTTCAACGTTTCCTACAGGTCTACTCCGTATCCGACACCGAGGCCGACTTCCTCGATCTTCGAATCGACGAGCTCCGCCGTGCGGCACACACCCTGCCCCGCGTCTTTCAGCACGGGGATGCAGGGACACCGAACGCTGTCGTCGATGAGGAGGGTCGCGTCGGATTCTTCGACTGGGAGGACGGTGACCCCCGGGGGCTGCCACTCTGGGATCTGTTCAACTTCATCCTCTGCTTCGGCACCTGGGCCGGCCGGGTGAGCGGTAGTCGGGACGATACGCTCACGTACGAGCGCAGCTTCATCGAGCCGAGCACGCTCGCCCGATTCCAGGCAGATGCCGTGGCACGTTACTGTGACCGGGTCGGCGTGGACCGCCATCTGGTCGAGCCCCTGTACTTCGCCCACATGCTGGCCCGATCGCTGAGGTCGGGCATCCGGGTCGGAGGTGACCTGGGAAACACACCGGTTTTTCAACCACTGCGTCTCGCGATTCAGCACAGGAGCGGACGAGGACTCGCATGCATGTTCGGGTAGAGGAGAAACCGACAAGGACACGGGCGCTGAGCGGCGTACTCGCCGGCGCGGCGACGGTAGGCGGCCTGGTGTGGCACTTCGATGCACCCACGATCCTGGTCGGGCTGGTCGGACTGGCAGCCGCGGGCCTTCTTTTCATCCGGCCCGAGACCGCGACACTGATCGTGGTCTTCCTGCTGTACTCCAACCTGCCCGTCATCGCGCACCAGCACCACGGCGTACCTCTGGTGCTGGCGGGCTCGTTCGTCCTGCTCCTCGCCATCCCGGCGGCGTACTGGCTTCTGCTGCGGGGCGAGAGGCCTCGCACGGACCCGGTCCTACGCCTGATGCTCTGCTTCCTGGCCGTGCTCCTCCTCTCTGCTCTCTTCGCCCAGGACAAGGGGATCGCCGCGATGCGGATCGTGATCTTCATCCTGGAAGGTATCGCCCTCTACTGGCTGATCATCAATACGGTAAGAACCCGCACACAGCTCAGGCACGTGATCTGGACGGTGCTGGCCACCGGCGCCCTTCTCTCCGTGCTGAGCATATATCAGACGATCTCCGGCGACCATGAGCGCATGTTCGGCGGCCTCGCGCAACGCAGTATCCGCATTCAGGAACTGTCCGGTGTGGATCCGAGGTTGGAGCCTGCGTCCATCCGGCGCGTCTCGGAGCGCGCCTCGGGACCGATGGACGAGCCGAATCGCTATGCGCAGATCTTGATCGTGCTTCTTCCCCTCGCGTTCGTCCCACTACGCCATGCCCGCACGCGCAAAGTACGCTTCGCGGCAGCCGTAGTCGGCCTCACACTGCTCGTAGGACTCGCGCTCACCTACTCGCGTGGTGCCATGCTCGCCCTCGTCCCCATGGTCGGCATGGTCGCCGCCATGCGCTGGCTCCGGCCGGTGCACTTGGCCGCGGCGCTCGTCTGCCTTGGCGCGGTCACCATCCAATTCGCGCCAGGCCTCGTCCAGCGCGCGGCGAGTCTGGGCACGGTCACCGACCTGATCTGGGACCGACCCTCGGTACGCCCGGATGGCGCCATCCGGGGCCGCGCGACCGAGATGCTCGCGGCCACGTTCGCGTTCCTGGACCACCCGATCCTTGGCGTCGGGCCCGGTCAGTACCTGCCCCTCTACTCGATGGAATATCACCAGGCAGTGCCGGTCAAGTACCGTGACCTCCGTAGACCGCGAAGAGCCCACAACCTCTATGTCGAGCTGGCCGCGGAGACCGGGATCCTGGGGCTGGCCGTTTTCACGGCCATCATCGGTGTTCTCCTGAAGAACCTTCTTCGCGCGAGACGTGAATGGCTGGACCGTAGCCCCGAGGCCGCCGACATGGTCACGGCCTTCGCGCTCGGCATCTTCGCCTATCTCGTGACCGGAATGTTCCTGCACCTGGCGTACGAGCGGTACCTGTGGTTCCTTCTGGCCCTCGCGGCCGCGACCCTGCACATCCTGCACGCCCCGGAGCGACGCCATGCCTGATCCCGAAACCGGGTCCCCGCGGCGAATGAGGATCGCCTACATCATGTCCCGCTTCCCGACGCTGACGGAGACCTTCATCCTCAATGAGATGCTCGCCATGGAGTCTATGGGCGTGGATGTGGAGCTCTATCCACTGCTCCGTGAGCGGCAGACCGTCTTGCACCCCGACACCGAGCGCTGGATGCGACGCGCCCACTACCACTCCTTCATCTCGTGGCCGATCGTGCGCGCGAACCTCCATTTCCTCCGACACCGGCCGCGCACCTACCTGTGCCTCTGGTCCGAGGTCCTGGGCAAGACCTGGGGCAGCGCCAACTTCTTCATCGGTGCGCTCGGGATCTTCCCCAAGTCCGTGCGTTTCGCCTACGAGATGCAGCGACGCGGTGTGGAACACGTGCACGCGCACTTCGCCACCCACCCGACCGTAGCGGCGTTGATCATCCACCGCCTGACCGGTATCCCGTTCAGCTTCACGGGCCACGGCTCCGACGTGCACGTCGAGCGACGGATGCTCGACACCAAGGTCGAGGCGGCCACGTTCGCGGTCGCCGTCTCGGAGTTCAACCGCGGCCTCATGCTCGACGAGTGCGGCCCGGAGGCCGCTCCGAAGATCCACATCCTCCACTGCGGCGTCGACACGGACACGTTCTCGCCCGGGCCTCGGCCAAGGAACGGGCGGCCGCTCCGCATCGTCTGCGTGGCGGCGCTGGACGAGCCGAAGGGGCACACCTACCTCATCGAGGCGTGCCGGATGCTCCACGAGCGGGGCATGGCCTTCCGCTGCCACCTGATCGGCGAGGGCCCCTTCCGGCGAGAGATCGAGGCGTGCATCGCACACGCCGAGCTGCGTGGGCGCGTCCACCTGCACGGCGGTCTGCCGGCCCCGTCCGTCGCGAGCATGCTCCGCCGCGCCGACGTCGCGGTCCTCGCCAGTCAACCGGTGAACAACAGATTCGAAGGGATCCCGGTCGCACTCATGGAGGCGATGTCGTGCGCGCTTCCGGTCGTCGCCACATCCGTGGGCGGGATCCCCGAGTTGGTCGAGCACGAGCGCACCGGACTCGTCGTTCCGCCCGGCGATGCGGCCGCAATCGCCGATGCGCTCCAGCGGATGGCCGACGACCGAACACTCCGGGAAGAGTTCGGCAGACGCGGACGCGAGAGGGTGCTGAGCGAGTTCGATCTCCACGCGAACGCGCGAAAGCTGTTTCAGATGATCACGGGTCCGCGAGCGATCGGGGCAGCGGAGCCCGCCGAAGCCGCCGAGCTCGACGCCACGCCCGCCGTCGCACGCGGCTCGCGCGGCGGCTGATCGACTTATCTGGACGGGGTCGCGCGCCGATGCACGACCGGCTCGATTCGCGGTGTGAACCCAACCGCAACGGGGCGAGAGATCGATGCGGCTCCTCTACATTACGAATGCGTTTCCGTATCCGCTCACGAGCGGACACCTACGGCACTACCACCTGATCCGGACACTGGCATGCCGGCACGAGGTGACGCTCCTCTCCGTGGTCGGACCGAGGTACACGGAGGAGCACCGTGCCGCCCTGGCTCCGTTCACCCGGCGAGTCCTGGTCTTCGAGTCCAGCAGCATCGGTCTCTCCTTCTGGCGAAAGGCCGGTAATCAGCTCCGTGCACTGATCCACGCCGAACCGATCGAGCGCGCGGCTCTTCACATACGAGATGCCATCGTGTTGCTCCGGGGCGGTCAGAACTTAGACGCGGCGATCCTCTCGGGCAAGCGGACGACGCCGGCACTGGAGGCACTGGAAGGCCTTCCCGTCCTCTGCGACATCTGTGACGCCGACTCGGTGCGCCTCCGTGGTGCGTTGCGACACGCGAGCCCCACGCACCTGCCCGGCCTGTTCCTGGACCACCTACGCGTCCTGCGCACCGAGCGGAGCCTCATCCAGAGAGCGGATCATCTCTTCTTCGCTTCGAGTCGCGACCGTGATTCGCTTCTCGATGGGCCCGCCGAAAACGCCACGGTGGTACCGAACGGCGTCGATGCAGAGTTCTGGAGCCGCTCCAGCGCCACTCGTGGGCGGGATACGGTGATCTTCACCGGCGCCATGCAGTACCCGCCGAACACGGATGCGGCGCTTTTCCTGATCCGCGAAGTGCTTCCCAGAATTCGTCGTGCCCGGCCGCACACGCGCCTGCTCATCGTCGGCAGGGATCCGACCACGCGGTTACACCGCGCCGGCAGCAGCCCGGGCGTGACCGTGACCGGAGCGGTCGACGACATCCGGCCGTACCTCGAGGAGTCGACCGTCTTCGCCGCGCCGATCCGTTTCGGTGCCGGCATCCAGAACAAGGTACTCGAGGCGCTCGCCATGGAACTGCCCGTCGTCGCCTCGCCGCTCGCCGCCGACGGACTACGGACCGAGGACGGCGATGCCCCGCCGGTCGAGATCGCCGTGACGGTCGATCAGTTCGCCGATGCCGTGATCGCACACTGCGAGCAGGCCGAAAAAAATCCGGCGCCCTGGACCGCAGGGCGCCGGTTCGTGGAACGATCCTTCGACTGGAACCACGCCGTCGAGAAGGTCGAACACGTCCTCGACGGTGTGGTCGCGGGCGCACGTACGATCAGCGGCGGTGCGTCCAGTCGGTCCAGCCAACATTCTTCCCTGGCCGGCTCGGCACCGGAGCCGGGAAGTTCGTCCCGTAGGCAGCGTTGATGATGTGCGGCTGCCAGGTGTCGTCACCCTCGGCAGGGAAGTTCGCCTCCTCGTGCAGCCACCGGAAGGCGCGCAGCAAAGCGCGGTCGCCCCAGTTCCACACATCGTAGCCCTGGCGAGAGAGGATCACGGCCTGGGCGAGGGCGCCCTGGAGCCCCTCGTAGACGTAGTTCTCCTTCGGGGGCGGCCAGGTGAAGCCACCACCACGGCGCTGATCGTCCGGCAGCACGCCGTCGATGTTGCGACCGTTCCTGGTGCACCCTGCCGGGTTGATCCCGACGGGTCGCGATGCATCGCACTGCCAGTGCAGATCACCGTAGCGGAAGCCGGAGTACGCGGAGCGCTCACCGAGCCAACCCCGGAACACCTGCGCGGTCCGCTCCAGCTCGGCCCGGTCACCCAGGTACGCGGCGACCGCGGCCCGCGAAGCACCACAGTGCGTGCCCCAGTTGTTGGGCCGGTCCTCGTGACAACGGATCAGATTCGACGGGCCATTGGTCGTGCGCGTCGTCAGTAGTTCGCGCAGCTTGCTACGGAACCGGCGGTCCAGATCCGCGTCGTAGCTCCGCAAGTCGATCAGGTCCGCGGCGATCACGTACGCGGCCAGCTCCCGGCCCAGAGGCAGCGCCCGCTCGTTGTACGTACCCGAGTCGACGATGTCGCGTAGCGCAGCGACCACGTCGTTGCGATAGCGCGTCTCGCCGGTCCTCGCGTGCACCAGTGCCTTCGCCATGATGCAGACGTTGTTTCTCTGATTCTGATCCTCGAGGTCGGGGCGCCCGCAACTGCCATCGGCCTCTGAACGGACGTTGTTCCACGCCGGACCCGACATCGGCAGGCTCGCCAATTCCGCCGAGCTGATCCAGATCCCGGACCCGTGCGGAACGGAGGGTTCCGGTTCTGGTTCAGGCTCTGGTTCCGGCTCTGGTTCTGGTTCAGGTTCCGGTTCAGGGTCCGGTTCAGGCTCGGGCTCAGGCTCGGGATCCGGCTCCGGGTCCGGCTCTGGATCAGGCTCCGGGGCCGGCTCGGGTTCGGGATTCGGGTCCGGCTCCGGTTCGGGCTCCGACGGCGGGGTGTTCGGGTTTTCACCATTGGAGTCGCCAGGCTGTTCGCTCGGCGGATTGGTCGGCTCTTCGACGACCTCGCTGCCGTCGCCGAGGATGGAGCCGCCATCCTCACACGCCGACAGAGCCAGCAAGAGTAACAATACGAACTTCACGCGTCCTCCAAACCTACTGCAAAGGACCGCCTCGACGCATTGAACGGCCCGGTTGTCACGCGGCCTCACGCCCGATCCGTGGCTTCGGCCGCGTGTAAACCGGCCACGGTGGGTACACTTGGGGACGACGGGCGCGGCACGCACGGGCGGAGTACGACACTCGGGCCGGCGCGGCCGAAGTCCTTTCACGGCGATTTCGTTCGGAGCGGTTCGCGACTCGACCCGGAGTCTGCCGTCCCAATTCCGACTCCGATTCCGACTCCGACTCCGTATGCTTCGGGCTCGGAGTCGGGCCGTTGCGACGACCGCCCTAGCTGGGGTATCCGGGCTCCGGAACGCGGTAGAGCCCGTTCACCGACACGCGCCGCCCGACATCGGTCAGGGTGGTACCGGTCGTGGTCGGCACCTCGGGGGCGAGGCCCCGTCGTGCGAACTCCGCGTCCAGCTCCTCCGGGTGCAGCAGCGTCGCGCGCCCGGCCGGCAGCCCTTCGAAGATGTGGCGCTCACCCGCCACGGGCCGCACGCCGCGGCCCGTCAGGTCCGTTTCCGGGGAGAAATGAGACACGAGCAGGCGACCCCCGGGCCGCAGCACGCGGGTGCATTCGTCCGCGGCACGCGTCCACTCCGTCCAGGAGTTCGCGTTGTGAAGCACACCGATCGCGATGACGAGGTCGAAGCTGCCCGGCGGGAAGCGGGAGAGGTCGTCCATCCGCCCCATCACGACGCGCGACTCGGCCTCGGTCCGCCCCAGCACGGCCGCTACCCTCTCGCGTGTCTCCTCGACCATGGCGGAGGACGAGTCGACCGCATACACATCGAAGCCGCGCCGGGCCAGGAGAACCGTGTTGCGGCCACCCGCGCACCCGACGTCGAGGACCCGTACCTCCGCGGGCCGCTCGAAGTCCTCGATGAGGTCGAGCAGCCGAAGGTCCGGCTCGCGCTCGGCGAATCGCGCGACCACGTCCGGCTGCTCCCAGTAGCTCTCCCGCTCGCCCATGATCGTATGGCTCGGTTGCCCGTCTACTTCCGGTAATCCAGTGGCGGCGACCTGTCGCCGACCAGGGGCCGGTACTCGAAATCGGCGCCTCGTCGCTCCTCCAACTCGCGCCACGCGGCCGTGATACGCGACGGCGAGGCGAATAGATCCATCGCAGTGAGCGCGAGTGTCTTCGCGGCGACCATCATCCCCTTCGTGCCGATGCTCGTGCCGCCGGCGGCCACGGCTTGCCAGCTATGCCCGGCGGTGCCCGGGACCCAGGTCGCGGTGCCGAGGCCGACGGTCAGCGCGACCCAGCTCACATCGCCCACATCGGTCGAGGCGCCGCCCCGAGCGTCCGGATCGAACGGCTGGATCTCTCCAGCGCTCTCGATCGGCGCACGCGCCTCGCCCAGCGTGGCCGCGATCCGCTCCGCGAAGGCCCGCTCCTCGGGTGTGTAGGTGATCCCGCCCACACGCCGGAGATTCTCGTCCATGATGCGGGCGAGCGTCTCGTTCGGCAGGATGTTGTAGACGCCGTTCACGATCTCGTACTCCACGCTCGTGCCGGTGCCGAGCGCCGCGCCCTCGGCCGCCTTCACCAGCCGCTCCCAGATGCCCTGGAGCGTGGCCGCATCCGGATGGCGCACGTAGTAGTAGACCTCGGCGAAGTCCGGCACCACGTTCGGCGCCTCGCCGCCACGCGTGATGGCGTAGTGGATGCGCGTCTCCTGCGGCACGTGCTCTCGCATCAGGTTGGCCATGTAGTTCATCGCCTCCACGCCATCCAGCGCCGAGCGTCCGCGGTGCGGAGCCGAGGCGGCGTGCGCGGCGATGCCCGTGAAGCGGAACTTGGCCGAGATGTTCGCCAGCGAAGTGGAAGGGCTCGCGTCGTTCGCACTCGACGGGTGCCAGTGCAGCACGACATCGACGTCATCGAAGAGGCCGGCGCGGACCATGTAGATCTTGCCGCCGCCGCCTTCCTCGGCGGGCGTGCCGTAGAGGCGGACGGTCCCGGAACGACCGCTCTCCTCCAGCCATTCGCGGACGGCGATCGCGGCCGCCGTCGAAGCGGTGCCGAAGAGGTGGTGGCCGCAGGCGTGACCCGCATGGCCATCCGCGATCGGCTGCCGCTCCGGTACGGCGGCCTGTGAGAGTCCGGGGAGCGCATCGAACTCGGCCAGGATCGCGATCACCGGCTCACCCTGGCCGTAGCTCGCAACGAAAGCGGTGGGGATGCCGGCGACGCCGGACTCGACCTCGAAGCCTGCGCTCCTCAGCCGTTCCTGCAGCAGCGCCGAGCTCCGGTGCTCCTGATAGCCGAGTTCGGCGAGCGACCAGATCTCGCCGGCCAGCGCTTCGTACTCCGCACGTGCCTCTTCGATCGACCCGACGATCCGCTCGGCAAGCTCTTGTGCCGCTAGCGGCGTGGGGATCAGTAGGCCAAGACACAAAACCCAGTGAATACCGGGCTTCCAGTCACGCATCGTCGCCTCCAATTCTCGGTGTGCTGGGGGATTCCACCGTAATCTTCGGCGCGGCAACGGGTGAGGGCAAGCGTGCGGTGTC
>CALKIP010000212.1 GCA_937995995.1 uncultured bacterium | reverse complement strand
GATGCGGTCCTGTGGCCGCTTCGGGCCCGCGATGCTCGGCTCGACGGTCGAGAGGTCGAGCGAAAGGGTGTCCGTGTACTCGGCCGCGGGTGTGTCCACCGTGTGGAAGAGCCCCTGCTCCTTCATGTACGCCTCGACGAGCGCGACCTGCTCTTCGCTGCGGCCGGTGAAGCGCAGGTACTTGAGCGTCTCCTCATCGACCGGGAAGATGCCGCACGTGGCGCCGTATTCGGGAGCCATGTTCGCGATCGTCGCGCGGTCCGCGAGCGGCAGGCTGGCCAGCCCGGGCCCGTAGAACTCGACGAACTTGCCGACGACGCCCTTCTCACGGAGCATCTCGACGACCCGAAGCACCAGGTCCGTCGCCGTCGCGCCCTCGGGAAGCTCGCCCTCGAAGCGGAAGCCGACGACCTGCGGGATCAGCATCGAGACCGGCTGGCCGAGCATTGCGGCCTCGGCCTCGATCCCGCCCACGCCCCAGCCCAGCACGCCCAGCCCGTTGACCATCGTGCTGTGCGAGTCGGTGCCGACCAAGGTGTCCGGGTATGCCTGCGCCGGGTCGCTCCCGCCCTCGTTGCCGAAGACGACGCGCGCCAGGTACTCCAGGTTGACCTGGTGCACGATCCCCGTCCCCGGAGGCACGACGCGGAAGTTGTCGAAGGCGCGCTGGCCCCAGCGCAGGAAGGCGTAGCGCTCCTGGTTGCGCCGGTACTCCATCTCGACGTTCGTCTCGAAGGCGACGCGTGTGCCGAACTCGTCGACCTGCACCGAGTGGTCGATGACCAGCTCGGCCGGCTGGAGCGGGTTGATCTTCTTCGGATCGCCGCCCATCTCGGCCATGGCATCGCGCATCGCGGCCAGGTCGACCACCGCGGGAACGCCGGTGAAGTCCTGCATCAGCACGCGCGCGGGAGTGAAGGCGATCTCACGCTCCGGCTCCGCCTTCGCATCCCAGCGCGCCAGCGCCTCGACGTCGTCTCGAGTCACGACCCGCCCGTCCTCGTGACGCAGCAGGTTCTCCAGCAGGATGCGGTGCGAATACGGCAGCCGCGCCACCGGCAGCCCCGCCTTATCCAACGCATCCAGACGGAAGATCTCGAATTCCCGATCACCGACCCTGAGGGTCGAGCGGCTTCCAAAACTGTCCCTCATGCCGTCCACCTCTCTCACAACCACGCAGGTTCGTTCGTCGCCTCCAAAGCCCACGTATAATGCGGCGTCGCGCCCGCTTTCGCCAGCCACGGCGGCCTGGGATGGCGTATTGCACGTGTACGGGGCTACAAGAGTAATACGTGAAAGGGGAGATTGGTGCCGGGATGGGCTGGCCAGAGGCCGGCGGGAGGGCTGCCCTATAGGGCAGGGGGAGGGCGCCGCTGGCGCGGCGCGGGAGGGCCCTTAGGGCGGGAGTGCGCCTGCGGCGCGGGGGCCCGGGTGGTCCCCGATGCGGCGCACTCCCCCCGCCGCGCAAGCGGCACGCCCGCCGGCCAAAGGCCGGCCCCGCCGCCGAAGGCGGCCCTCCCGCTGCGAAGCAGCTCTCCCGCCGCGAAGCGGCCCGCTCAGAACTGCTCCTCCTCCGTCGACCCCGCCAGCGCCGCCGTCGCCGCCTCACCGCCGGTCAACGTCAAGAGCACGCGGTCGAAGTAGCCGGCGCCCGCCTCGCGCTGGTGGCGCGTGGCGGTGTAGCCGAGTGGCTCGCTCTCGAACTCCTGCTGCTGGAGCCGGACGTACGCCGGCATACCTTCCTCGGCGAAGCGGCGCGCCAGGTCGAAGGTGTGCAGGTTGAGGAGGTGCCAGCCGGCGAGTGTGATGAACTGGAAGCGGTAGCCCATGGCCGCGAGCTCGCTCTGGAACCTGGCGACGGCGGCGGCGTCCAGGTGCTGCTTCCAGTTGAATGACGGCGAGCAGTTGTAGGCGAGCGGCTTGCCCGGGAAGTACTCGTGGATCGCCTCGGCGAAGCGTCGCGCCTCGTCCAGCTTCGGCTTCGACGTCTCGAACCAGAGCAGGTCCGCGTAGGGCGCGTATGCCAGGCTGCGGCGGATCGCCGCATCGAGGCCGCCGCGCACGCGGAAATAGCCCTCGACGGTGCGCTCGCCGGTCAGGAACTCCGCATCGCGCTCATCGACGTCGCTGGTGAGGAGTGTGGCCGAGAGGGCATCGGTCCGTGCGATGAGGAGCGTCGGCACATCGAGCACATCGGCGGCGAGCCGCGCCGCGCGTAGCGTGCGGATGAATTGGGATGTCGGGATCAGCACCTTACCGCCCATGTGGCCGCACTTCTTTTCGGCGGCGAGCTGGTCCTCGAAGTGGACGCCCGAGGCCCCCGCTTCGATCAATGCGCGCATGAGCTCGAAGGCGTGGATCGGCCCGCCGAATCCGGCCTCGGCGTCCGCGACGATCGGCGCGAGCCACGAGCGGCGGCTGTGGGGCACGACACCTTCGACGGCACGTATCGCATCCTCGGTACCGGTCGCGTGGACAGCGCCGGCGGCAGTCGTCGCCGCGGGGTCGTCTGTCCGTGCCGCACGGCGGCGCGGCCACGGGCTCGCGGCGCCTTCCATAGCTGCTCCCTCTGCGTCCGCCACGTCCGCTGCGTCCGCACCGCCATCCGCGCCCGTACCGCCCACACCGCCCCCGGCCGCCTGCTCCACCTGCTCCTCCCACTCGCGCGCCTCCGCCCATTCGACCTGATCGACCCGCAGCAGTGCGTTGTTCAGCCTACGCACGAGTGCCGGCACGCTGTTCGACGGGTAAAGACTCTGGTCCGGGTAGGTGTGGCCGGCGAGATTGCCGTCGGCCGCGACCTGCCAGCCGCTTACGTAGATCGCATCCAGCCCCGCGCGCACCATCTGCACGGCCTGTGCGCCGGTCAGTGCGCCGAAGGTCCGAACGAAGCCGTCGCGCCGGATCGCACGCCAGAGGCGCTCGGCGCCCACGCGGGCGATCGTGTGCTCGATGCGCACGGAACCGCGCAGCCGGATCACGTCGGTGGCACCGTAGTCGCGACGGATGCCGGCCCAGCGCTCATCATCCCTCCAGCGCGCCTCCAGCGCCTGGATCTCCCGTACGGCGTCGGAGTCGCGATAGGCGTGTTGCTCTTCCGGGGTCATGGCCTTTCTCCTTGGCGCGGTGGCTACGAAAGACGTTCGTAGGCGGGGAGGGTGAGGAATTCCACGAAGTCTTCGGAGAGCACGAGCTCGTCGAGCAGTGCGGCCGCCTCCCGGAGCCGAGGGCCCGCGGCCTCGTTTTCCGCGAGGAGCCGCTCCAGCTCCCGCTCTCTCAGATCGCCGTACACGGCCGCGTTGAACGGCTCGCCATCCTCGAGCCTCGCGCCGTGATGCCGCCACTGCCAGAGTTGCGCACGGGCGATCTCCGCGGTCGCGGCATCTTCCATGAGATTGCGGATCGCGACGGCGCCCTGCCCGCCGAGCCATGCGGCGAGGTACTCGATCGCGACGCGCACGTTGGACGCCGCCCCCTCGCGGGTGACGCGGGCGCCGGGGATCCGCACGTCGAGGAGGTCGGCTGCCTCGACGTGCACGTCATCACGCAACCGCTCCTTCTGGTGCGGTCGTTCGCCCAGGACCGCGTCGAAGACGTCACGAGCCACGGGCACGAGATCGGGGTGCGCCACCCAGGTGCCATCGAAACCGTCGCCCACCTCGCGGACCTTGTCCTCGCGCACGCGCGCGATCGCGATCTCGTTCACGCGTGGGTCGCGCCGACTCGGTACGAACG
Organism: uncultured bacterium; assembly: GCA_937995995.1. GTDB lineage: Bacteria > Gemmatimonadota > Gemmatimonadetes > Longimicrobiales > RSA9 > CALBZE01. The sequence continues at coordinate 5,686 of CALKIP010000212.1, read as the reverse complement.
CGGCCATCCCACCGATCGCGTGGGCGCCGCGCCGGTGACACGTCCGGACCAGCAGTTCGGTGTAGGCGCGCATGAACGGCACCTCCATCGTGACCTCCGCCCTGTCGGGGAGCACGAACGTCTCGCTCGACCGGAACGTCTTGATTACGCTGAAGATGTAGTCCCAGCGCCCCGCGTTGAGCCCCGACGCGTGCTCGCGCAGCTCCCAGAGGATCTCCTCCATCTCGAACGCCGCGAGGATGTGCTCGATCAGGACCGTGGCGCGGATCGTACCGCGCGGGATGCCTAGCGCCTCCTGGGCGAAGATGAAGACGTCGTTCCAGAGCCGCGCTTCCCGATTGCCCTCGAGCTTCGGCAGGTAGTAGTAGGGCCCGCTGCCCCGATCCAGCAGCGCGCGGGCGTTGTGGAAGAAATGCAGCCCGAAGTCGAAGAGGCTCGCGGCGACAGGATCGCCGTCCACCTCCACGTGCCGCTCCGCCAGGTGCCAGCCACGGGGGCGCACGACCAGCGTGGCCACCCGCTCGTCGAGTCGGTACTCCCGGCCATCGGGATGGGTGTACGCCAGCGTACCGCGCACCGCGTCCTTAACGTTCGCCTGCCCCTCGACCACGTTGCGCCACGTCGGCGCGAGCGCATCCTCGAAGTCAGCCATGAAGACGTTCGCGCCCGAGTTGAGCGCATTGATCATCATCTTCCGGTCGACCGGCCCCGTGATCTCCACCCGCCGGTCCTCCAGATCCGCCGGCGCCGGCGCCACCTTCCACTCCCCCAGCCGCGCCTCCGCCTGCGCCGCCGCCTCGCCTTCGGCCGCCTGTGCCACTGCCCGTGCCGCCGCCCGCGCCTCCGCCGATGCCTCCACCGTCCCGTCGACGATGAACCGCGGCATCGCACCCGCCGCCAGCCCCGCCCGCCGCGCCTCTCGCATCCGCAGCAGTTCCAGGCGCCTCCCATTGAACTCGCGCTGGAGCGACGCGACGAAGGCCAGTGCCTCCGGCGTCAGCACCCGGTCCGCGGACTCACTCCGCTCCTCGGCAAGCCGCACCCCTTGCAGTGTCACCTGTGCCATGGTATTGCCCCCGGGATGGATCGGTGGACATGGCCGCCACGACCGGTCGACGGCGCCGGGCGCGCCCCCGGTACGGACCCGGTGCAATCACGGGCCCACCGACAGCGCAGGCGTGCCGTCCCGGCACCTCTCGTGCCACTCCACTCACATCCGTCCCCGCCCCCACCGCCGCACCAACAGCCGCCCCGTCGGCGCGACCCGGCCTAGAACACCTGAAACCTGATCGGCAATGCCACGATCACCTTCACCGGCTCGCCGCGCTCCATCGCCGGCCGGAACTTCATGATCTCGATCACGTCCTCCACCGCCCGGTCCAGCTCCTTGCTGCCACTCGACTTGCGGATCTCGTACTTCTGAACCGTGCCCGTCTCGTCGATCCAGAACACCACCAGCACCGCGCCCTCGACGTGGCTGCGGCGGAGCACGTTCGGGTAGCGACGCTCCAGCACGCGCCGGACCTCGTCACGGTTCAACAGCTCGGGCCGTACCATGTACGGCGCGAAGTATTCGTAGCGCATGAGCTCGCGCTCGCGTACGGCCGTGACGGGCGGATCGGGCACCGCAGGAAGCGGCGGCGGCTCGCCCAGCCCCTCCACCGGGTCGACCGTGATGTCTTCCGCGAGTTCCAGCCTCGCCACGATCGGCACCGCGGGCGCGGTGATCGGTGCCGGCCGACTCGGCATCGCGATCTCCGGGACCAACGTGATCGACTGCATCGCCGCCGGCGGCACGTACGCGCCGATCTCCATCGTCGGCTCCCAGTCCGGGCCGATCGCCAGGACCAGGAGGTGCGCCAGTGCCGCTGCGGTCATCGAAAGAATGAAGCGACGGCGATCGCCGCGCTTGAAGCGCTCGTTTACGCTGTACTCGGTGGGACGTACAGGCAGGTCCTGCTCGGGTCGCGCGCGCATTCGACCTCCAATCGCGCGAGGGGTACTACTCGACAACGACGCCTATGCAGAGCACCGGGCGTGCCAGTGGATCGACCCACGAGCGGAACTGGCGGAGAATGCAGAGTGGAGGCGGCGCGGAGGGTCGCGCCACTGGAGAGTGGGTGGGTACAGGCCGTCGCCTGCGCAGGAGAACGGTCCGGGTGAATTCCGGAATTCACCCGGACCGTCGATGCGCTACGCGGTGGCGCCTGGAGTGCGGCCCCGCGCCGGATTAACGGAAGCGAATCCCGTTCGGCGCCACCGTTCCCGGCTTTGGAGTCGCAGGTTTCGAGCCGCCTCGCCTGCGGCCCCCCCGGTCCTGACCCTTGTCCTTTCGTTTGGCCGAGCGCTCGCCGCCGCCCGCAGCTCCCTCGATCTCGGGGTTGGACTTCATCGACAGACCGATGCGGTTGCGGTCGAGATCGACGGAGAGGACGGTGACGCGCACCTTCTGCCCGACCTGCACGACGCTGTTCGGGTCCTTGACGAAGTGGTCGGCGAGCTGGGAGATGTGGACGAGCCCGTCCTGGTGCACGCCGATGTCGACGAAGGCGCCGAAGGCGACGATGTTGGTGACCACGCCCTCGAGCGACATCCCCGGCTTCAGGTCCTTCGGCTCGGTGATGTCGTCGCGGAATGCAGGCGCCTCGAACGTGTCACGCGGGTCGCGCCCGGGCTTGCGCAGCTCGTCGAGAATGTCCTGCAGCGTGGGAAGGCCGACCTCCTCCGACAGGTAGCGCTGGGGATCGATGCGCTCGATCAGCGTGTCGTTGGCGACGACGTCGCCGATCGAGGCGTCGAGGTCGCGCGCCATGGCCTCGACGACGTCGTAGCGCTCGGGGTGCACGGCGCTGGCATCGAGCGGGTGATCGCCGCCGCGGATGCGAAGGAAGCCGGCCGCCTGCTGGAACGCCTTGGCGCCGAGGCGCGGCACGTCCATGAGCTCGCGCCGGGAGCGGAAGCCGCCGCGTTCGTCCCTCGTGCGCACGATCGCCTGGGCCAACGCCGGGCCGATCCCGGAAACGTAGGAAAGCAGCGGCGCGGAGGCGGTGTTCACCTCGACGCCCACGCGGTTCACGCAGCTTTCGACCACCTCGTCCAGCCGACGCTTGAGCTGCGTCTGGTTGACATCGTGCTGGTACTGCCCCACGCCGATCGACTTGGGATCGATCTTGACCAGCTCGGCCAGCGGGTCCTGCAGGCGACGCGCGATCGAGACGGCGCCGCGCAGTGAGACGTCCAGATCCGGAAGCTCCTCACGCGCCGTGTCCGAGGCCGAGTAGACCGAGGCGCCCGATTCGTTGACCGTCACCACCTGCGGCCGCGCTCCCTCCCATTCGCGCAGCAGCGCCTTGACGGCCGTCTCCGTCTCCCGCGACGCCGTGCCGTTGCCGATCGCGACGAGCTCGACGCCGTGCGTCCTGACCAGGTGCTCGAGCCGGCGCGCGAACTCGTCGGAACGGTGCAGGTAGAGCGTGTCCGTCTCGAGCACGGCGCCGGTCCGCGAGACCACCGCCGCCTTGATCCCCGTCCGGAAGCCCGGGTCCAGGCCGAGCACCACCCGCTCGCCCGCCGGCGCGGCGAGGAGGAGCTGCTCGAGATTCATCCCGAAGATCGCGATCGCTTCCTCATCGGCGCGGCTCTTGAGCTCGACGCGCAGCTCGACCTCGATCGAGAGCGAAAGCAGCCGCTTGTACGCATCCGCCGCCACGAGCGCCATCTGCTCGCGCGCCCGCCTGGGCGCCACCAGCTTCTTCTCGAGACCCGCGCGGATCTCGTCGACCGGCGCCTCGATCGACCACGCCAGATAGCCCTCGGCCTCGCCGCGACGGATCGCCAGCATGCGGTGAGACGGGATCTCCGTCAGACGCTCCTCGTGATCGTAGTAGTCCTGGAACTTCGAGACTTCCGTCTCCTTGCCCGGAAGCGCCGACGAGCGGATCACGCCCTTGCTTCGCGTGAGGTCGCGGATCCAGCCGCGCAGGTCGGCGTCCTCGGCGGCGCGTTCGGCCAGGATGTCACGCGCGCCCTGGAGCGCGTCCTCCACCGTGGCCACCTCCTTCTCGGCGTCCACGTACTCCGCCGCCGCGGCCGCGACCTCCGCATCGCTCGCCTCACCCGCCCAGATCAGCTCCGCCAGCGGCTCCAGGCCACGCTCCTTCGCGATCGTCGCCCGCGTGCGACGCTTCGGACGGTACGGAAGGTACAGGTCCTCCAGCGCCTGCTTCGTCTCCGCGGCACGGATCCGCGCCTCCAGCTCCGGCGTCAGCTTCTCCTGCTCGTCGATCGACTTCAGGATCGCCGCCCGGCGCTCCTCCAGCTCCTCCAGGTACGTGGCCCGGTCGCGCACGTCGCGGAGCTGGACCTCGTCCAGCCCGCCCGTCGCCTCCTTCCGGTACCTCGCGATGAACGGCAGCGTGTTGCCATCGGCGAACAGAGTGAGTGCCGACGTCACCTGGTGTGGCGCGATCGACAGCTCGGTGGCGATCTTGGAAATCAGGTCCTGCGACAGCATGGCATCCGTGGTTCGGGTTGCACCGCCGCGCCCGACGCCTCCCGCGTCGACCGCGCACCAGGAAATATGACTGCGCCCGGCCACGATCGGCAACGGCATCAGGAATCCCCCAAATCAGGGTCTAAAGTCTTCACTCCTAGCGTCCGATACTACGAGGCATGCAAGTATTTCTGTCGAGACAACCGATCTTCGATCGGGATGAACGGATTGTGGGCTACGCGCTCTTCTACCGCGAGCCCACCGCCGCGGACACGACCGCGGCAGATGTGGAAGAGACACCGGAGCGACTCATCGTCGACGCCTTCCTGGGCGTCGGCCTGGACGAGCTGGTCGGGGATCAGCCGGCGTACCTGAAGGTGACCTACGACATGCTCCTCTCCGGTTCGGTGGAGCTGCTGGATCCTCGCCGCGTGGTCGTGGAGGTTCCCGGTGACTGCGTGGACGACGCCGACGTGCAGGCCACCTGCGAGCGGCTGAAGGCGAGGGGTTATCGCATCGCCGTGGACGGCACCAGCCAGGTGGTCCATGATGCGACGACGCTTGGACCGGCGCTCTCGTGGTGCGACCTCGTCCGTGTGGACGTTCGGCGAATCGATCGGGAGCGATTGGCCCGACTGAGTCACAGCCTGAAAGCGGTAGGCGTGGAGCTTCTCGCGGAGAACGTCGAGAACCGGGAGATGCGCGACATCTGCATCGAACTCGGCTGCGGGCTCTTTCAGGGGTACGAGTTCAGCATGCCGGAGGTGCTGGTCCGCCGAGATCTCTCGATCGATCATCTACGGACGTTCCAGCTCATGCGGACGCTTCGGGACATGGACACGACGAACGCCAAGATCGAGGAAGCGTTCCGTGTCGACCTGGCGCTTTCCTACAAGCTGCTTCGGATGGTGAACTCGGCGTCGGTCGGCGGCCGCGGCATCGCCTCGATCGGTCACGCCATCCGGCTCCTGGGCCGGGACGCGCTCTATCGCTGGCTCGCGCTCCTCTTGGTGACCGGCATCTCGGACAGCGAGTTGGAAGGCGAGATCGCGCATACCGCCCTTCTGCGGGGCCGCCTCTGCGAGCTTCTCGCCGAGCCGCTCGGGCGGCCCGCCGCCGCGGACACCTTGTACATCGTCGGGTTGATCTCCAACCTCGATGTCCTGCTCGGCGTGCCCATGGACGAGCTGGTGG
>CALKIP010000211.1 GCA_937995995.1 uncultured bacterium | reverse complement strand
GCTGCGGCGTCGCGGCCGTGCCAAGATCGCACTCCTCGAAGGGCTCGCCGCCGGTCTCCTCTTCCCCGAGGAGCGCATCATCGTCATATCCGGAAACGCCATCGACGGCCACTGCCAGCTCGATACCGTCGCCGTCGTCGAACTCAGCCACGAGGACGAGTACATCGACGGCCAGGCCGACGCCCCACTCAACATTCTGAGCAAGGTCTCCGACCCCGCGGTCTTCGACGCCGTGCTCACGCTCTGCGTCGAACTCGGGCACGCCGGCCGTGAAGGCCGGCCCGTCGGGCTGCTCGTCACCCTCGGCGACCACGAATCCGTACTCGAACGCTCCCATCCCCTCGTCCTCAACCCTTTCGAAGGGCACGACGACATGGATCGCTGCATCCTGACCGCCCGCGCCCGACGCGCCATGCGCGAGTTTTCCGGCATGGATGGCGCCTTCGTGGTCCGTGGCGACGGCGTGATCATGGCCGCGGGCCGCTACCTACAGGACCTCGCCCCTCCCGGAGAGATACCCTCCGGCCTCGGCGCACGCCACCGGGCCGCCGCAGGCATTACCGCCGCCACACACTGCGTCGCATTCGCCGTCTCCGAGACCACCGGCGACACCCGTGTCTTCGGCGGCGGCCGCATCATCATGACCATCGAGGCCACGGACTGACACCACCGGGGGCATGGATTGACGGAACCCGATTGAGGTGCCATTCTGATCGGCACACCTTCAACACGGAGCATGATCGTGCTGGTCTATCTCAACGGCGAGTACCTGCCACACGCGGAAGCCCGCGTATCCGTTGACGATCGCGGGTTCCTCTTCGCGGACGGCGTCTACGAGGTCATCCGCGTCTACAAGGGGCGCCCCTACCTCCTCAAGGAGCACATCGAGCGGCTCGCACGCGGGCTGGCGGCGCTCGAGATCCGCTTCGATGGCGTGTCCGAACTGGAGGCCATCTCACAGCGGCTCATCGAGGAGAACGGGATCGACGCCGACGCGAACATCTACATGCAGGTGACCCGCGGCGCGGCTCCGCGCAAGCACGCCTTCCCCGCGGACGCGACCCCGACCGTGTATGCATCGGTCAAGGCGATCCAGCCGAACCCGGCCGAGTACTACGAGAAGGGCGTCGATGCGATCACCACGCCCGACAACCGCTGGGCACGCTGCGACATCAAGACGGTCTCGCTGCTGCCGAACGTGCTGGCCAACCAGAAGGCACACGCGGCGGGTGCGTTCGAAGCGCTCTTCATCCGTGATGGCGTGGTCCTCGAGGGTTCGCACTCGAACCTGTTCGCAGTCTACGATGGCACCCTCGTGACGTACCCGAAGTCCAACTACATCCTGCCCGGCATCACGCGCGAGCGCGTCCTCGCCCTCGCCCAGGACCTCGGCATCCCGGCACGGGAGGGACTGATCTTCGCCGACAAGCTCTACGACGCCGACGAGCTCTTCCTCTCGGGCACCACGACCGAGGTCATGCCGCTCGCCCGCGTCGACGGCCGCGTGATCGGCGCCGGAAAGCCCGGCCCCATCACGCTCCGGCTGCAGGAGGCCTACCGGGCCGACTCGGGCCAGTAGCTTCCGCAGGTAGCTGAACCGCAAGCCTCGAGGGGCGGCCCGCCACCGTGCGGGCCGCCTCCCCGGCACACGACGTCCCCCCCGGTCCGCGGCACTCGATGTCCAGACCCCGGGCGACACCGCCTCCGACGATGGAGTATTCATGGAGATCCGTATCACCCGCCGCCTCTGCCCCCGGACGTGGGACGTGCTCCTCAGCACGGGCCAGTGCGTCACGACGAGCCCCCTCTTCAGCGACCTCCAGGCCGAGTACTTGGAGGCGCTCCGACAGGACCCGCCGATCCTCTGCCTGGCCGATGGCATGACCTTCGACGCCAGAGCGATCGTGGCCCTCGTCCCCGGCGAACCGATCCGAGAGGACGAGCTCCCGAGCTGAGACAAGTCGTCCCCGCCACTCACCTCACCCACCGTTCTCGAGTTCGTCGACGTAGAGTCGACGAACCAGCGCCATCGCCGCCGCGAGAATCGGCACGGCGAGCAGGAGCCCCAAAAACCCGAAGAGCACCGCCATCAATGCGCCGAACAGCAGGGTGAGTGCAGGCGGGAGCTTGACCGCCCCCTTCATCACCAGCGGCGTGAGCAGGTTCGACTCGAGCTGCTGGATCACGGTGTAGAGCAGGACCACCCAGAGCGCATCCTTCGGCGACACCAGCAGCGCAACAGCGGCCGCTGGCACCGTGCTCAGCACCGGACCGAAGATCGGGATGAATTCCAGGAACCCGGCGATCAATCCCAGCGCAAGCGCCGCCGGAATCTCCAGCAGGGTAAGCCCGACCGTCGCCGCTACGCCGATCACTACCATGTTGATCGCCGTGCCCAGGATCCAACGCCGCAGGTCCGAAGCCGCCTCCCGTAGCGCATGCGCCACCCGCGGCCTGGCCGAGGGCGGAAAGAGGCGAGTCAGCCCGCTCACGTACGTCCTCGCCTCGATCGAAAGGTAGAATCCCGAGAAGACCACGATGAGGAGACCGGCCACCGCACCGACCGCCGTGTTCAGCAACGGAAGCGCGCCGGCTACGATGTCGACCACCTCCCGGCCCAGACGCTCCTGAAGACGGGCGACCAGCTCCGGCTGCGGACGCCCCACCTGACCGGTGATCGCCTGGTACTGCGCACGGATCCACCGTTCCGCATCCGACAATGCCGTCGGCAGCTCCTCGCGAATCACCGTGAACTGCTCCCGCAGCGTCGGCCACGAGAGGATGAAGAGACCCGCCAGGATGCAAAGCAGGACCAGCAGCACCAGGATCGCCGCCAGTGCACGGGGCACCCCGACACCCTCCAGGCGGTCCACGAAGACCGACAGGAAGAGAGCGACCAGTGCACCGAAAAACGCCACGAACAGCACTTCGCGACCCAACCAAAGCATGTTCGCCAGCGCCCAGATCCCGAGCACGACCAGCGTCGCGCGCGCGACGAACCCCATCGTCACACGCGTCGTTGGTGCATCGGGCGCCTTCCCGCCGGCCTCGGGTCGCGACATCTTCACTCCTCGCGCGATATCCGCCCCCAGCCGGCGCACGCGTCATGCCACCCCCTCCGACCGCCACGGCCATGGCGCCGTCCCGCCCTCTCCCTTATCGTAGGTGCACCGCCGGGACGCGGGAGAGAACCGAACAAACACCGAAACACGACGCCCCGCCGAGGGTAACACCCTCGGACCCGAGCGTAGGAAAACGCACCAGAAAGGTGGAATGGAATGAGTCGCTCGCTGAACAAGGTGATGCTGATCGGCAACGTCGGCGCGGAACCGGAGATCCGCACCACGGGGTCGGGAACGAAGATGGCAAAGGTCTCGCTGGCCACGAACCGGGTCTACAACGACCGCTCGGGCCAGCGGCAGGAGAAGACCGAATGGCACCGCCTGACGTTCTGGGATCGGCTGGCGGATCTCGTGGAGCAGTACGTCCACAAGGGCGACCGGCTCTACGTCGAGGGGCGCATCGAGTACTCCCAGACGGAAGACGATCAGGGAGGCACGCGCTACTGGACGGACATCATCGTCCGGGAGATGGTGCTCCTCGGCCAGGGCGGCGGACCGGACGCCTCGGCCGGCTCGGGGATGTCTCGCGGCGGCGGCCGTAGCCGACAGCCCGCTGTCGCCCCATCGCCCTTCGACGACGAGGACGACGACCTGCCGTTCTGACGGGCACGCCCCGGTGTCCGGCGGCCTGAACGGTCACCGGGCACCGGGAGTGCGTCCGGCTCTTCCGACCGACCCGCTCAGTAGGACTCGACGACGCCGCGGCGGGTCATGCCATTGTCCTCGCCACCACGCGGCATCGTGCCGCGCTCCCTCCGGCGCATCCCGATGTCGTGCTCCGCGTGGCGCCCCATCATCTCGCCGCGTCCGCTCACGCGATTCCGCATGCGGGCCACCAACCCGGCCATCGCGGCACTCGCCAACGTGCCCGCCAGGTGGCCCAGCATGGAAGGCCCCTCTTCGTGCATGGCAGCTTCGCGCCGTTCCCTGTCGAGGTGCTCGCGCATGCGCTCGCGCCGCTCCGCTCGCCACTCCCGGAGGTCCCTGCGCGCATCCTTGTCGAGCATCCGCTTCTTCTCGTGCTCCTCACCGCCGGTCAGCAGGCCGAGGACGAGCCCCGCACCCGCAGCCGCGCCGATCATCGGCAGAGGATTCTCGCGGATTCGACTCCGAACCGGACGCAGCACATTGGCCTTTTCTCGAATCTGCTCCCGGGTCTCGTCGATCCGGTCCTCGATCTCATCCAGTGTCGCCGAGATGCGACCGCGGCTCTCCTCTGCAGCCAGTAGAGCCTCTTCAGTGGTCTTTGGCTCCCGTCGCCCCGCCGGAGGCGCGACCTCGGGCATCTCGGTTTTCCTCTGTATCCGTATCTCCCGGGCCATGTTCGTCCCTCCCGTCATGGTTACCCCACCTCCAATCTTGCAGTATCCGTTCCCCTGGTACCGAGGAATTATCGGGGTACCGTGCAGAAACGTAGGGGGCGCGGAGGGCTGGGCGACGTTTGGCGCGGGACGCTTGGCGCGGCTGGCCGGCCATGGGACGAAAAACGGGCCGATCCACGTGGGACCGACCCGTCAGCTCTGGTTGCGACACCCGCTCAGGGCAGTGCTCGACGCTGTTTTGCGGCCTCGCGTTCCGGCGGCAGCGCCGGCGCCTCGATCACCTCGAGCTCCTCCGGCGCGAAAAACCGCGCCTCCGCGTCCCCGTCCAGAATGACCCCGTAGCGATGTGCCCGATACACGCTCGCCTCAACCACCGAACCCACCCGTCCGACCACGGCCGGATCCAGGGGAAGGGGCCCCTTCCGGACTCGCACGCGCGTGCCTTCCGGAATCAGCGCGCCTACTACTGCCATCTTCGCCTCCGAATTGAGGTTACTTCCACCGCTGCTACTATACGATGGCCAAAGGGCGCGCGAGGCGCAATCCCTTGCCGGATTCGGCCCGGCGACTATATTGGCGCGGACTGCGCGATCATTCCACGTGAGGTTTCAGGATGAGACAGTCCGAAGGGTTCATGACGATGCTCGCCTACGCGGCCGGATTCGGGATCGGCGCGCTCTGGATCGCAATCGCCATCTTGACGCTGCGGTCCGCCGCGGAAGGCTTCGCCAACGACCGGCTCGATTGGGGCGTGGGGTGGGGGCTGGTGGGACTGCTCCTCCTCGCGGCCGGCTCCATTGCCATCGTCGGCACCTGGTGGCACCAGAACCGCGTCAAGCGACCAAATCGCGGCTGAGGCCGCCTCTTATGCTTTTGGCTTCCAGAGCCCGAGCAGTTCCTTCTCATACTGCTCGGGCTCTCGTTCGTACCGGGCCAACCAGACGCTGAACGTCGGCAACTCCATCTGCGCGGCCAGAGCCTCTGTCGCCCGCGCCACCAGTGATGCGTAATCGAGCGGCGCATCCGCGACTTCCGCCTCCCCCTCTGAAACTCCGCCAGCCACTGCGCCTTCTGCATCGGCATACGACGACGGCGCGGCCGCCACACCGGAGCGGTGAGATGCTTCGGCGGACCCCCCGTCCGGGGACTCCACCGTCGCAGTCGCCGCCCCATGCGAAGCACCGCGCCGTATCGGCCGATGGGCAAGCTCGTAGATCTGGTCCGGCGTCAGCTCGAGAAAACGGTCCGCCACTCTCGCCGAACACCAGTCGAGGTACTTCGCCCGCAGAATCCGCTCGTCCGCGGGTTTGATCGCCATTCCAGTACAGGGGTGAGGGGGCCAGGACGCTCCGCATACGGCAGCCAGCCATGCCGCACCGGGGGCTTCGTCCGCTCCATCCTCAGAGCGCAGCGAGCATTCGTCCTCGCATGCCCGCCCGCCGGGTACCCTACGACCGCCGGGCCCCCTCCGTCAAGTCTCCCGTGTGCCCGACTCCACCGCCGAGCCCGACCGCATCAGATGCTCGAAGACCGCTCGACGCGTCATTCCATAGAGCAGTATGCGGCTGAGAACCTCCGGATCCTCGCGCTGCACCGCCTCGATCTCCGCCGCCACCGCCCGGGGCAACTGCACCCGAAGCTCTACGGCACACGTGTCCCACATACGTTCCGTATCGAGCATGTGAAAAATTTACAATTCCCCTGGGTCCAAAGAAGCTGGGGCTCGTGACCGGCCGGCGGCTCCGTGACTAGACGAGTGCCGCGAAAGATAGACCGACGCCGAGACACCGTCAAGGTTTTTCGTAACCGCCTGAACGCCAAACGCTTAGCGCTAAGTTGCCATAAATCAAACACTTACGAGCCCGGAGCACCCCCTTCTTTGCCGCTTCGTAACCAAATGAAGCCCTTGGAGCCAGTGATGCCCCAATCTTGGAACTTGGCTCCAGCCACACGTTTGGGCCGCCTACGCCGTCGCTGCTGCCCATGTCCTCATTGACGAAATCCATCTGTTTACGAGCGAGCGGAGCGTGGAGTCCAGACGACGGTGGCGAGGACACCATTCTCATGCCACGCCGGCCGGAGCGCGGGGCGTCCCGACGAGCACCGAGGCAGGCGCTGGGAGGGCGGCGGGCCGCTCGAGCAGCACCAGCGTATCGCGGGGGCCGAACACACCGAGTGCATGGGATGTGGCATGGTGGCGGTCCGGCTCGAAGCGCGAGCAGAGTTCCAGGATGCCGCTGCGGATCTCGTCCATCTGACGACGCAGCGAAGCGAAGGAGGCGGGGAGTGGGAAGGCCACTCTGAACCGCTCCCGTCCGGCTACGCTCTCGAGATCGACATGGCCCGAGGGGAACGCGGCCCCGAGGGCCTGCTTCAGCTCACCGCCGTGGACTCGTCCGCGCCGGGTGATGAGGAGCGCATTGTCGTCGATATCGATTTCGATGTCGAGCTGGTCGTCCCGTCCGAGGGAGATGCGGACGACGGGGCGCTCGTTGGGATCGAGGTCGCGAATGATGTCACGGAACCCCAGACGCACGTAAGCGGGTCGGGTGAACGGGTCGAAGCCGATTCGCCCCAGGACGCCGAGGAGGATATCGTGGCAGTACTGTCGCAGGGCTCGCCCGAACTCACCCTCCAGGATGGCATCGTCGAGACCGGCTGCGCTCCCGATGAGCCTGCACACGTAATCGAGGGTGGACGGGTAGACCCAATCGAGCACCACGACCTCCGTGGCCAGGTCGAGATGACGAATCCGGCCGCTGCCGAGGTCGATCGCCTCTGCCGCGGCCGGATACTCTCCATCGAGGACGAGGGCGACGCCGACGTCATCCGCCCCCGCCAGGCCGCCATCCACGGTCTGCACCTCGCGGTAGCGGATGATGGCCCGACTCAATGAAGGATCGCCCATACCGGAAATCTCCGCCCGTGCATCCAGTCGCGCGTACCCGGCCACTCCCATGCCTGCCTCCCCTCGGTTGCGGAATCGCATCACGCGTAGCCGCCCGGATGCGAAACCGGGCCCCGGCGTGTTCAGAGGATGTACTCCTCCCTTGCGCCGAAGGCCCGGTTTCACTAGACTCCGTGGTGCCACCCAACGAAGTTGGAAAGCCGCCCGCGACGCGGCGAGGGACCCCCGGGAGCTGCCACTCCCGGGGGTCTCTACGTTTGTTACCCGACCAGAGCCGGGGTCTTGCCGGACCGAAAAGACGAGCCGCCCTGTGTCGAAGGGTGTACGAATCCCTTGACACGAGGGCGGCTCGCAATTAGACTGACTCCAGCCACGGAGGTCCGCGGGCCGCCACCCGCATCGACCGGAAGAACTCTCGGTTGCCAGCCGAGGGTTCTTTTTTTGTCTGGGCCCGGAGGCTGCCTCCCCCTAGGCCGAGATCGCCCCGCGGCTGCCAACCGCGGGGCGATCTTCGATTCGACCGCTGAGACGGCGGTCGCTCCTGTTCCGTGCGGCGGCGCCACCCGCCACTCGGCATTTCGTCCAAGCATAACGTGGCGAATGGTGAGGGTCAAGGAGCCCGTGCCATCGGTGCGCCACGGTGTTCCTCGGTGGCGCTGGTGTGGGGCTTGGAGCCGTGATCGAATTGCTTGACAGGTTGGCCCCGGATCTGTCAGGTTGGTGGGGAACGGCGGCGGCGGTGAAGCGGCGCCTCCCCTGTTCGCGGCTCTGCGCCGCCCGTGCGATCACGCACGGCTCTCCTCCGCTCCGGCAATGGATCAAGGCGACTGTATGTACAATCCTCCACAACGTGATGCGGTCCTCATGGAACAAGAGGCCGCGGTCATCCGTGGTCTGCCGCCACGGACGCGTTGTCGTTCGTTCTGTTTTCTGGAGCGCGAAGACGAGCGCTGGACCGTCTTCCTGGTGACGTACCCGATCAGTGAAGGTGACTGGCGCGGCTATTTCCTCTTCAGGCCGGCCGGGGCCGGGACGGAAGTGCCCGAGGTCCGTACCGCGGACCTGTTCCTGGAGGCGAGCGAGGCGGAGGTCGACGCACGGGCGCGCGGCTTGGGCCGCCCGCTGATCCAGGCCCTCCTCGAGTCGGCACTGGATACGTACGAACGGCGCAAGGCCGTCTCGGAGGATACGCGCCGCTGGTTCCGAAGCGTGCTCGCCGAGCATGCGGCGGAGCTCGCACCGGACATCGGGATGTCACCCGAGGAGTTGACGCTCTCCCACCTCCGGTCGCTCTATGATTCGTACCGCATCGACCAGGTCGCGCACCTGATCTCGCTGATCGAGCCGAACGACTTCCGGGCGATCGTGGAGAAGCTCCTGGACGGCCGCTCGATCGACTTCCGGACCCGGGACCGGCTGCAGCTCGCGATGATCGTCGTACAGGAACTGGAGCGGCGCCTGCCGCTCCCTCCACTCGAGGTCTGGATCCAGGACTTCCTTGCGAACCGGGATGCGTACCTGCGTTACAGCCACGAGTTGCACAGGGGCGGCGAGCTGCCGTAGCCGAGGGCCCGGCCGTGCCGCCATGTCTCTCTGCTTCCAGTCGCGAGCTCGGCGTATTTGAAAAACGGCCGCGGGATCCATTCTGGATCCCGCGGCCGTATTAGTCTGTCCCGTGTGGAGCGGTCGCCGCCCAGGGCGGCGCCCTCTCCGGCTCAACCTCCGAAGAGCGCGCTCACCGCCTCCCTGGTCGGCCCGAAACCCGAGTAGAGTACGATCACGAGGAGGATCGGAACGACAACGCGCAACAGCCACAGCCAGCCCTTGAGCCACGGCTGGAAGCCCTCGCCGACGTTCCTGGAGACCTCATCGAGCGGGTTCTTGTACAGCCAGCCGACGAGGATCGCGAGCCCCAGCCCTCCGAGCGGAAGGAAAATGTAGTTCGTGATCGCGTCGATAGCACCGAGTGCATTGATGTTGGCGGCGGGCCAGAGGCCGATCAGAGCGATGAGGATTCCGGCACCCACGGCTGCGGTCTTGCGCTTGATACCCCACTCGTCGATCACGGCGGAGACGACGACCTCGAGGAGCGAAATCGCCGACGTGATCGCACCGATGAAGAGTGCAAGGAAGAACAGGATGCCGACCACACGCCCGACGGCACCCATCGAGTTGAAGGCACCGGGCAGCGCAATGAAGAGTGCGCCGACCGTGCTGTCGCTAACCGCGCCCTGCAGTCCGAGAGCGAAGATGACGGGGAAGACGACGAGCCCCGCGGTAAAAGCGACACCGAAGTCCGAGAAGGCGATGACACCGGCCTCCCTGGGCAGGCTCTCCTTGCGTGAGAGATAGCTGGAGAAGGTCAGCATCGCGCCCATTCCGAGCGAAAGCGAGAAGAACGCTTGACTGGATGCCGCGGCGAGCGTCTCCAGGCTGAACAACTCCTCGACGTTCGGCGCCAGGTAGAACGCGTACCCCTCACCGCCACCCGCGAGCGTCGCCGCCCACACGGCGAGGCCTACGATGATCAGGAAGAGCGAAGGGATCATGATGACGCTCGCGCGCTCGATCCCCTTCTCCACGCCTCCCATGACGATCGCAATCGTGACCGCCATGAAGAAGAGGTGGAACCCCATGGCCGGCGTACCGCTGGCGATGAGGTCGAAGTACGCCCCCGTATCCGCGGGGAAGCCCTTGGTGAGGCCGACTAGCGCGTAGCGCATGGTCCAGCCGGCGATGACGGAATAGAAGGACAGGATCAGGAACCCGGTCGCCACGAAGATGACACCGAGTGGAATCCATGCCTTGCCGCCGGCCTTCCGGAGTGCGCTGATCGAACTCTGTCCCGTTCCACGTCCTACCGTGAACTCCGCGAGCATGACGGGAATTCCGACCAGGAGCGTCATGACGATGTAGAGCACGACGAACGCGGCCCCACCGTACTCGGCGGTGATGTAGGGAAAGCGCCACATGTTGCCGAGCCCGACGGCGGAGCCGACGGCGGCCAGGACGAATCCGAGGCGGGTGTTCCACATTTCGCGCGCGAATTCCGGCGCATCGGCGTGTTCTGGACCGGCGTGTGCCAGGGAGACGCGCTCGTCGCCGCCTCCGCTGTGCATATCACCGCTCATGCGACCTCTCTGTGTTCGGGGGTTCCAGTCTGGTCGGGTGGATCCTTGGAATTTGCGCAGATCCATGCCTGCGCGCAAGTTGTACGACTTTCCGCAGGGTCGGTCGAACCCTTTCTGGTGACGGATTCGGCTTTCCCCTGCTATGCGATCCGTGATCGGCGAGGAAATACGTGGGCGCTGCGAACTGGTTCCGTCGCAATTGGCTCCTGCTCCTGCTGGTGTTCGTCCCGATCGCCCTGCTCTTCGAGCATGTGCTCCACGCGGGCGGCATCGCGATCTTCGTGACGGCGTCGCTGGCGATCATCCCGCTGGCGGGCCTCATGGGCCGCGCCACGGAGCAGCTCGCGGAGCGACTGGGCGAGGGGATCGGCGGGTTGCTGAACGCCACCTTCGGCAACGCGGCCGAGCTGATCATCGCCATCATGGCGCTGCACGCCGGACTGCACGACCTGGTCAAGGCCTCGATCACCGGCTCGATCATCGGCAACATCCTGCTCGTCTTCGGCGCGGGTGCACTGTACGGCGGGCTGAAGTACCCGCGGCAGGCGTTCAACCGCACCGCGGCGAGCCTGGGCGCGACTCTGCTCGTCCTGAGCGCGATCGGGCTCGTGGTCCCGGCCATTTTCCACCACCTGGTCGGTGCCGACGCAGTCGCACGGGAGCGAGGGCTGAGCCTGGAGATCGCGGTGGTGCTCATCGCCACCTACGTCCTCAGCCTCATCTTCACCCTGCACACACACAAGCACCTCTACGTCGGCGATGCCGGCGCGCACGCCCTCGAGGAGGCGGGCGGTGAGGTGGGATCGACGGGACGTGCGCTTCTGCTCCTGCTCGCGGCGACGGCGGGCGTGGCGCTGATGAGCGAGCTGCTCGTCGGCGCGGTCGAGGAGGCCGCGAGCGCCTTCGGCATGACGGAAGTCTTCGTCGGCGTGATCCTGGTCGCGCTGATCGGCAACGCCGCGGAGCATTCGACGGCGATCCTCATGGCCGGGAAGAACAGGATGGATGCGGCGATCAACATCGCCGTCGGCTCATCGATCCAGATCGCGCTCTTCGTTGCGCCGCTCCTCGTCTTCCTGAGCTATCTGATCGGCCCGCAGCCGATGGACCTCATCTTCACCACACTCGAGGTCGTGGCCGTTGCGATCGCGGTTTCGATCATGGCGTTGATCTCGAACGACGGGGAGTCGCACTGGATGGAGGGCGTCCAGCTCCTGGCGGTCTACGTCATCCTGGGTATCGCCTTCTACTTCCTGCCGGCGTAGCGTGGGATCGCTCCGGTTCGGAGCCGGTGCCGGGACCGGGACCGAAGGCTCGGGCTGGATCCGCGCCTCACTCCCGGGTCCCCTCGAAGGAGGGCATGCGACGTGCGTCGCTGGCCGGCCAGCCGAGAGGAGGTCGCATGCACAGCTACGAACATCGCCTGATCGTCCTGCTCGCCGCGTGCGCCCTGGCGGCGTGTGAACCCCAGCCGCGGACCACGGATACTACGCGACCGGCGGCCGAGGAGATGCCGGGCGAGCCGGCCCCGGAGGTCCGGGGCTACCCGCCGGATTCGCTGCCCTGGCTCCGCGAGGGCCGGCCCGTGGTGTTCGAAACGCGTGAGTGGCGACCCGTGGGTCAGCCGCTCGCAGCGACGGCGGACGCCTTCCGGCGGGTCGGCGAGTTCGAGGGGATGCTGCTCTATGCCGCCGCGGAGGACAGCCCGCCGTACGAGACACTGTTCTTCCCGCTCGGCAACGAGCTCTGGCAGCCACTCGAGCCGGCGGACTCGGTGATCTCGGAGCGTAGTCCGTAGGGCGTGGGTGATTGCGGGCGCAAAGGCATTGGAAACGCGTCTCCCTCCCTCGCGCGCGCCCACCCCCGCTACGTCGGAGGCGCCGGCCGGCTCCCCCGTTTCAAATCCCGAAGTCGACCGCGACCGGAGTCTCGCCCGAGTAGTCGTAGAACCCACGTCCGGACTTTCGACCGAAATACCCCATGCTGACCATGCGCCGAAGCAGCGGCGGCGGCGCGAAGCGGGTCTCGCGGTACTCCTCGAACATGATCTCGGCGATGCGGTAGAGGGTGTCCACGCCCACGAAGTCGCTGAGCGTGAAGGGGCCCATCGGGTAGCCGGTGCCGAGGACCATGCCCTTGTCGATGTCCTCCGTGGTGCCCAGCCCCTGTTCCAGCGCGCGGATCGCATCGAGCATGTAGGGCACCAGCAGCCGGTTCACGATGAAGCCGGAGGTGTCCTTGGCCACGATCGGCTCCTTGCCGAGCGAGCGAGCGAAGTCGAACGCGGTCCGGAACGCCTCCTCGCCCGTCGCAATGGTCCGCACGACCTCGACCAGCTTCATGACCGGCACCGGATTGAAGAAATGCAGACCGACCATGTGGTCCGGACGGTCGGTGGCGGCGGCCATGTCCGCGATGGTGAGCGAGCTGGTGTTGCTCGCGAAGATCGTCTCCGGCCCACAGACACCGTCGAGGGTGCGGAACATCTCGTTCTTGACTTCGAGGTTCTCGGTCACGGCCTCGATCACGATGTCGACGTCTCCGAGATCCTCGAGCGAAGTGGTGAAGTTCAGCCGCGCCAGGGTCGCATCCCGGTCCTCGCCGGTGAGCTTCTCCTTCTCCACGGCACGACCCAAACTCTTCTCGATGGCGGCCCGCCCCTTTTCGGCCAACTCGTCGCTCACCTCGCGGACCCAGGTTTCGTAGCCGGCCCTGGCGGACACCTCGGCGATGCCACGCCCCATGAGCCCACACCCCAGTACGGCGACCCTGCGAATCTCGGCCATGACTCCTCCCTCGGAAGTCGGGTTCCGGATGGAAAGGCGTTGAGAGTATGGTACTGCGGGAGAATGTGATCAGCGACCCGTGGTGCTCCGTTGTGCGAGCCCGGCCGTCAGGCGCCGGCGCCACGGGGCCGGGGGTGGTTCGAGGCGTTCGCCCGACTCGACGCGGTCGAGCAGGCCATCGACCTCGAGCCGGGCAGCCGCCAGGCGCCGCCGGAAGCGTGCGCGCGCCACCCTGAGCCCGGCGCTGACGGACGCCGTGAAGGTGCCCCCGAAGGTGAGCACGGCCGCGGAGATCGCGGCCACATCGCCAGCCATGTCGCCGACGGCGGCAGCCGCCGCGATGGCCAGGCCGGAACCGACGGTCGCACCGAAGAGCCCGCCGACGGAGGCACCGCCAATGGCGTCGGAGCGCCGCTTCTCGTCGAGGTCGACCTCGAGGCGGACGTGCGACCTGCCGGACTCCAGCGGATTGACCGACAGGCGGACCCGGCTCGCCCGTGCCAGGTGGTGCCGCCCGGCGGGTCGGCTGAAGACACGGGCCAGCTTCGAGATGGCATCGTCCGACGGCTCGAGGAGCGCCGCACTCCCCTGACGCCTGAGCACACGGAGATACTCGCGCGTGGTGAGATACTCCTCGAGCCGGTCGAATACCGTGTCCGCATCGCCCGGTACCACGCGCATCCCATCGGCTGCGGGCGGTCCCAGGATCCGGTCCAGCAGCGACAGGTCGTCGGATGCTAGGGGCACCTCGAGGAGCGCACGACGGACGTGCCGCTCAGGGAGGCCCAGCTCCGATGCGATGCGAAGCACCTCGTCCGCGGAGATGCGCTCGGCCGCGTCCGCATCGGCGGCGGCCAACTCCGCGGCACGCCGGATGACGGCCTCGAGTTCGCGGCGCGTGATTCCGCGCTCTGTAGCCCGTGCAGGTGTCCTGGCTTCCACGCCGTTCAATGTAGACGATCCTTCAGATTCCGGCGAGGGACCGCTCGACGGCGGTCCGAAGTCCACTCTCCAGCCCCTCCGGGAGGGGAAACGCCGCGCGGAAGGCCGCATCGACATCACCATCGACGGTCTGCGCCTGGCCGGCCGCATCCAGGTAGAGGCGCTGATACGCCTCGACACGTTCCGGCGCGACCTCCTCGAGCAACATCGAGCCTCCGCGCACTGCGGCCAGCGAGAAGAGCCTCTCCTCGCCCAATTCCCGAATGCGCGCCGGCGCGACGTTGTCGCGGACGGCCTCCCGGGATACGGGGTACGCCAACTCGTGTACGAAGGCGAGGATCGAGAGTTCCGGACGGGTCGACGGCGGCTCGAGGATTGCGGCGCGCGCCGCGGTCAGCGACTGCGTGACGAGCCTGCCCTCGACGGAGAGGGCCGGGACCAGGAACAGCTCGCCATTCTCGAGCTGGACGAAGTCGAGGTAGTCACGCAGTGCGGGCGCGAGGACATCCCACTCGCGCTGCACGGCCTGGATCGTAGGCTGGAGTGCGTCCTGCCGCTCCTGCCAATAGCTCTGGAAGAACAGTTGTCGTTCCTGCTGGAGCAAGCCCGCCCATTCGACCACGGCCGCGCGCTGTGCGGCCCGTGGGAAGAGCGAGGAGAGGAACTGGATCACCCGTGCTGCCTGAAGCGAGCCGGCGCGCCGCGGATTGCCCCCTGCCGATTCCCAGACCTCGATCGCGGAGAAGAGCGCGTCCGCGCTCCTGAAGTAGAGCGGGACGAACTCGAGCCCCTCGTAGGACGCATCGAACGTTCGGCGGAACTCGTCGGCTCGCTGTTCGAGCGGCGTCGGCGCTACGCCCCTTCTCCGTTTGACCTGTGCGATCTCGTCCGCATACCCGGGCTCGAAGCGCGGGAGCACGTGGTCGTCCCGCCCATTGCCGAGTACCGTGGCGAGCCCATGATACCAGAGCGCGACGTGCTCCGACGCGCCGACCTGCCAACCGACGATCGGCTCGGGTTCCGGCTCCGGCTCACCGCCGGTCGTGACGCCACACGCCGCCGAGGCCAGCGCCAGGGCCGCCGTCGGAACCACCGATGTTCGAAGGGGAGCCACGAGGCGGATCCAGAGGGCGCGAATCATCGATCGCTCCGCTGTGCCCCCTGCCGCGGGTGATGGGGAGTGGTCGACGGCGTTTCGGTGTCGTGTTGCGGTCGGACCGGTCGGTCGCATGGACTACCTGGGCTGAAGCTTCTCCTGCCGGGCTTCCACCGGCTCGGGTTCAACCTTCGTGCCAGGCGTCGCAACTCCCGGTCGTGGCGCTTCGAGCAGTGCCGGGCCCTCGCCGTCGTCCGGCTCCTCCGCCTCTTGCCTCGTGCGCGCTCCCGTGATTCGGTCCAGGAACGGGCCGAACAGGTCGATCGGGATCGGGAAGAGTGTCGTCGAATTGTTCTCCGCTGCGATCTCGGTCACCGTCTGCAGGAAGCGGAGCTGCAGCGCGGAGGGGTGCTTGCCGATGACGCTCGCCGCCTCGGCGAGCTTGGTCGAGGCCTGGAACTCGCCTTCGGCGGCGATGACCTTGGCGCGCCGCTCGCGCTCCGCCTCCGCCTGCCGCGCCATTGCTCGCTTCATCTCCTGTGGCAGGTCGATGTCCTTGACTTCGACCGCCGTGACATCGATCCCCCAGGCGTCGGTGCCCTCGTCGATGATGTTGCGCAGGATGTCGTTGAAGTGCTCGCGCTCGGCCAGGAGTTGGTCCAGCTCGGCCTGGCCGATCACGCTCCGCAGCGTGGTCTGTGCGAGCTGGCTGGTGGCGAAGAGATAGTCCTCGATCTCGACCACGGCCCGGATCGGGTTGCCAACGCGGAAGTAGACGACGGCGTTCACCTTTACCGAGACGTTGTCCCGCGTGATCACGTCCTGTGGTGGGATGTCGAGTGCGACGATCCGTAGCGGCACCTTGACCATGCGGTCGACGCCGAACGGAACGAAGAAGACGAGGCCGGGGCCCTTGGCACCCTTGAGACGCCCGAGGCGGAAGACGACGGCGCGCTCGTACTCACGCAGCACCCGCAGGCTGGTCCAGAGCATTGCGATCGATGCCAGGCCCGTGGGCAAGAGGATCTCGAACATGGTACCCGCTCCTTTTTCAGAGTCGCGCCGTCTTCAACATCCTGCGTGCTGCCCCCTGCCCTCCATCTTTGCCGTCACTTCTTACGGGCCGACTGGCCCTCGGTTTCAAAGCGCTTCCACCACCACCGCGATCCCCTGCCCGCCGCCGATGCAGGCGCTGCCGAGGGCGTAGCGCTCACCGCGACGCCGCAGCTCGTGGAGGAGGTGGACGGTGATACGTGCACCGGAAGCCGCCAGCGGGTGCGTGATGGCGATCGCGCCGCCGTTGACGTTCGTTCGCTCCGGGTCGAGGCCGAGCTCCCGGGCCACCGCCGCGTACTGCGGTGCGAAGGCCTCGTTCACCTCGACCAACGCCATGTCGTCGAGCGAGAGGCCGGCCTTCTCCAGTGCCTTGCGCGCCGCCGGCGCCGGGCCGATCCCCATGATCGATGGGTCCACTCCCGCGACCCCCCAGGAGACGAGCCGGCCGATCGGCTCCACTCCGTTCCGCTCGGCCCACGCCGCACTGGCGACGACCGCCGCAGCGGCGCCGTCACCGATCCCGCTGGCGTTGCCGGCCGTCACCAGGCCATCCGCCTTGAAGTACGGCCGCAGCCCGGCGAGCGCCTCACGTGTGGTCTCCGGGCGCATGTGCTCGTCGACCTTGAAAACCGTCTCGCCCTTGCGCGTGCGGATGGTGATCGGCGCTACCTCGGCATCGAAGCGCCCCTCGTCCCACGCGAGTTTGGCGCGCCGCTGCGACTGGTAGGCGACCTCGTCCGCCTCCTCGCGCGTGATGCCGTACGCTTCGGCGAGCTTCTCCGCCGTCTGCGCCATCGTGAGCCCACACTCACTGTCCTTGAGCGCGGACCAGAGCGAATCCTCGAAGAACTGCCCGGGCTCGCCGAGGCGCAACGCCCCCCAGCGCGCGCCTCTCACGACGTGCGGCGCCTGGCTCATCGACTCCGTGCCGCCCACGAGGCATACCTCCGCCTCGCCGAGCATGATCTCCTGTGCGCCGTTGACGATCGCCTGAAACCCCGAGCCGCACAGCCGGTTGACGGTGAGCGCCGGCACGTTCTGCGGCACCCCGGCGCGCAGCCCCACGTGGCGCGCCAGGTAGATCGCATCCGCCGAGGTCTGGAGCGTGTTGCCGAAGACCACGTGGTCGACGGCGTCTCCGGGGACGCCCGCACTCTTCAGCGCCGCCTTCGCGGCGTGGACGCCGAGGTCGGTCGCGCTGAAATCCTTGAGGCTGCCACCGAACGCTCCGAACGGCGTACGACGGCCCGAGAGAAACACAACATCCGTGGAATGCCCTTGCGTTCCCATCGATCTCCTCGCTACAGGAAGGATTCTCACGCGATCCCTGATATGTCGCCGCGATCCCATTGAACGACCCCGTGGCGAGGTCGTGGTTCCCGGTCCGTGTCCGGCTCCACCACTCGGAACCGGTGCTCGTCAGACTCCGGAACGTGACATGGGGGGCGCGCCGGGGGTCTTCCGACCCTCGACGTAGGGGAGGAACTCCGCCTTGTTGTGCGCCTTGGCGTACGCCTCCTCGGCGGTGATCACCTTCTTCATGAGCAGGTCGAGGATGGCCTGGTCCATGAGGATCATGCCGTCCCGCTTGCCGGTCTGGATCGCGCCCGGGATCTGATGCGTCTTCCCTTCCCGGATCAGGTTCCCGATCGCCGGCGTACCGACCAGGATCTCCTGAGCGGCGACCCGGCCCTCGCCGTCGGCGCGGCGCAGGAGCTGCTGCGAGACGACGCCGCGCAGCGACTCCGCGAGCATGGCCCGGATCTGCGACTGCTGCGAGGCGGGAAAGACGTCGAGCAGTCGGTCCACCGTCTTGGCCGCCGAGCTGGTGTGGAGCGTGCCGAAGACCAGGTGCCCCGTCTCCGCGGCCGTGATCCCCAGCGCGATCGTTTCGATGTCGCGCATCTCGCCGACCAGGATCACGTCGGGATCCTCGCGGAGCGCCGCCTTCAACGCCGCAGCGAACGACTGCGTGTGGGTGCCCACCTCACGGTGGTTGACCAGCCCCTTCTTGTTCTCGTGCACGAACTCGACGGGGTCCTCGATGGTCAGGATGTGGTATGACCGGGTCTCGTTCAGCAGGTCGATCATCGCGGCCAGCGTGGTGCTCTTCCCCGAACCCGTGGGACCGGTGACCAGGACGAGACCCTTGTTGAGATCGCAGAAGCGACGGATCCCCTCGGGCAGCCCCAGTTCGTCGGCTGACAGCACCTTGCTGGGGATCGTGCGAAGCACCGCACCCATCCCCTTGCGGTGCATGAACAGATTGACGCGGAACCGCGCAACGCCGGGCACCTCGTAGGCGAAGTCGAGGTCCATCCGCGCCTCGAACTCCCGCTGCTGCTCCTCCGTCATGATCTCGTAGAAGAGCGCACGCATGTCCGCGGCGGTGAGGTCCCGGAACCGGGTCCGGACGAGTTCGCCGTGCTGGCGGAGTATCGGCGGGCTGCCGACCACCAGGTGGAGGTCGGACGCCTTCTGCTGCTGCATCGCCCGCAGGAGCTGATCGATCTTTGCCATGGAATGCCTTGATTCAGATGCGAACCGGCCGGAGCTCCCAGCCACCCAGACCGCCCCGATCGTTGCCGGAGATATCGAGGACCCAATCGCACCCCGCCTCCGCGACCTCGCGGTCGTCCTCCACACCACGCAAATAGGCGAAGGCGAGTGGCGCCAGCTCGACAAACCGTCGCACCGGGAAGAGATCGAGGGGGAGGTCCACGGTCACGGCATCGAAGGCGTACGCCTCCAGCGCAGCCGAAAACGCTTCGTCGGGGGTCGGCATCAGCGTGTAGACGCCGGCGGCGGCGCCCTGCCGGTCGCTCAGGTGGACCGCGCGCACCGGTTCGTCCAGGACCAGCATGGGAAGCGATGCCAACACCTCACGCACCAGCTCCGGATCCTCACTCCTCACGGCGATGCGGGCGTATCGGGCACGGGCGAGGAGCCTCAGCTCGGCCACGAGCGCAGCCGGCACCATCGCCCGATTCGGCTTCCCCGCCCTCCCCGCGTGGTCCGGCTCGCCGATCCGGAACAGGTACTCGGCTCCGCCCTCGCCTTCGAGGATCTCGACATCGAGGGGGATTCTCGCCCCGCCCGAGGCCAGGGTAGCGGCCCACGTCCGTCGGCCGGGTGACGCGGCCTCATCGCCGGGCTCCGGCGGCGGTGAAAGCATGTGCTCGAGCTCGCCTTCCCACTCGCCGGCCAGGGGCAGGCGCTGGAAGGTATCGGGGCGGTTTGTCGCACGGGAATGCGCCGGTACATACCACCCCCAGGCGTCGGCGCCTCGGACCGAGATCCCCATGCGCTCCGCGCCAGCCTCGGTCGCACGTACGATGAACTCCCTCAGCGAATGAGGCCCGAGCTGCTGCGGCGTCCGATCCTCGGGGCGGTCGTAGAGCGCGCGGATCAACCCGCGGATGCGTGCCGGTGCGGCAAGTGCGAGCTCCACCTCGAGCCCCGTCGCCTCCTGGAGCTCCTCGATGACGTCCCGCTGCAGCGGGTCGGCGACGACGACAGTGAGCACGTTGCCGGCCCGCATGATCGGGACGGCCAGGTGCATGAGTGCCCAGTCCGGGGGGACCAGCGCGGCGATCTCGGCATCGACGGCGTCCGGGTCCGGAAAGATGTAGGGCAAATCGAACTGGCTGGCGAGCGCCCAATCCACCTCTTCGCGTCTCACGATTCCGAGCGCCACCAGCGCTTCGCCGATGAACCCGCCATGGAGGCGCTGATACTCCAGCGCGCGCTCCGTATCGCTCTCGGTGATGTGGCCCGCCTCCCGAAGGATGGTGCTCAGCATCTTGCGTTCACTCATGCGTCCCGACCCCATCCGTTGGTTCGACCAACTCGCGGCACAGCCAGTCTCCGACCTCCTCCGTGCCGAGGCTTCCGCCGAGGTCGGGCGTGCACTGGCGGAGTGCGACGGAGCGCCGCACGGCCGCCTCGATGCGACCGGCCTCACGGGCAAAGCCGAGTTGATCGAGCATCAGCGCCGCCGTGAGTACCGCGGCGAGCGGGTTCGCTCGATTCTGGCCGGCGATGTCCGGCGCCGAGCCGTGGACCGGCTCGAAGAGCCCTGGCTTCCCCGGGTGCAGGTTCGCGGATGGCGCGAGACCGAGCCCGCCCACGAGCGCCGCAGCCAGGTCGCTCAGGATGTCGCCGAAGAGGTTCGCGGCCACGATGACGTCGTAGCGTGCGGGGTGCAGCACCAGGTCGAGCGCCAGAGCGTCCACGTACCACGCGTCGTGCTCCACATCGGGATACTCCGCGGCGACCTCGCCGAACACGCGCCGCCACAGACCGCCCGCGTTTCGCATGGCGTTGGCCTTGTCCGCGAGCGTGACGCGCCTGCGTCCGTTCGCGTGGGCGAACTCGAAGGCAGCGCGAACGATACGCTCCACGCCCTTGCGCGTGTTCACATCCTCCTCGATCGCGATCTCGTCCGGTGTGCCCTTGCGGAAGGTGCCGCCCATGCCGACGTAGGGTCCTTCCGTGTTCTCCCGGAAGATCACCAGGTCCACCTCCTTCGTGCTCACATCCTTGAGCGGTGAGAACGAGGCGTCGAACAGGCGGATGGGACGGAGATTGATGTAGAGATCGAGACGAAAACGCAGACCGAGGAGGATCTCACGAGCGTGTGCGTGATCCGGAACTCGCGGATCACCGAGTGCGCCGAGCAGGATGGCATCGTAGTTCGTCTCGAGGTCGGCCATCTCCGCCTCGGAGATCGCCTCGCCCGTGCGGAGATAGCGCTCCGCGCCGTGATCCCACTCGACCAGCTCGAGGCCGAGTCCGGCCGCCTCGTCGACGCTTCGGAGGACTTTCACGGCCTGCGCCATGACCTCGACGCCGATGCCATCACCGGGAATGATCGCGATCCTTGCCATGTGGGGGAGTATAGGAGTGTGGTCGGAGCGACGCCAGCGCTAGGCGTCCGGCGGCGCCTGTGCCACCTCGACGACACCACGCGCGCCCTGTGAGGTGTCGACGAAGGGGTAGCGGCCGGGCGGTGCGCCCTCGAAGCTGACGACCCAGCGTGCATCCGTCGTGAGGAGCGGTGGGCTGCGCAGTTGGCCGGTCTGCTCGAGAAAGGCGACGGCGGCCGGTGCAAGCCGGTCACGCTCGAACGCGACCGCGTGCATTCGTGCATCACCGGCGGTGAAGATGACCACATCGCCGACCCGGACGCGAACGGTTTCCGGCTCGATCCGAATCTCGCCGGTGGTCCGCAGGACTACATCCACCACGGCGACGCCGGGCTCGAGACGGACCGTGCCGGAATCCAGCTCGAGCGTCTCGGTCTGGTTCCCCAGCTCGGGTGTCTCACACGCCGCGAAGGCGAGGAGGAGCGGAAGGGCCAGAACCACGAAGGGGCGCTCGCCCGGCGAGCGCCCCTTCGTCGCAACCGTCCCGAATGACCGCGGGGTCACGAGCCGGAAATCGACACCACGTAGGCAGCCAGCGCCTGCACCTGCTCCTGGTTGAGCTGTGCGCCACCATACGGCGGCATCGGCGCGGGCGCCTCCTTCGGCTGTGCCACACCCGTCTCGATCAGCGTCGCGACCTGCGTGAGCACGTCACCCTGGGCCGGATCGATCCACAGCCACTCGCTGTCCGTCAGGTTGGGCGCGAGCTGCGTGCCCGTGGCGTCCATACCGTGACAGGTGAAGCAGATCCCCTGGCCGGTGAAAAGCTGCTGGCCCTGAGCGACCTGCTCGGCCGTCGCCCCCTCGGGCACCTGACCCGCAGCGGCCTCCGGCTGTGCCGCCGGGGCCTGCGTGCTGGGCTGCTGCTGCGTAGCCGGCTGCTCCTGGGCCTGCTCGCCACAAGCGGCCAAGCCCATCATCCCCACGACCGCGATCCCCGCGGTCCACTTCGTCCAGCGCATGGGCGTCCTCCTAAAAGCGTGGGATTCGACGCGCGGGCCCTGCCCGCTCGAACGCATGCCATCCAGTGTCCTCCAGCCCCACCTCGGTGCCGGAACGGGGCCGAAGATACACCGGGTGATAAGTGGCGTCAACCGCCGGCGGCAGCGCAGCAAAACACGCGCCGGACGGATCCGGGAGTCCGCCCCGAGTCCCGAATCCCGAGTCGGATCAGCCGTATCAGCCGGGCGCGCCGTGCGTTGCCGCTTCGGCCGAGGAGCCGCAGCCGATGCAGTAGCGCCAATCCTGCTCCAGCACTTCACCGCAGGACGGACACGGTCGGCTGCGCTGATCCACGCCGCAGTAGGGGCAGAATCGGATGGTCCGTCCGGTGGGAAGCGCCGCGGCACAGAACGGGCAGGCGTCGGCCGCAGTAGCCGTCGCGCCCACGCCTGTATCATCGCGCCCCGCCGACTCGAGCGGCGAAGCGACCGCCGCGCCGCTCCCCGCCTCCCGCGCACCCGTGGCCCGGTCCACGGGAGTCGTGGGCGACGACAGAGTCGAGAACACCGGGGGCGCGGGCGCGTACCGCATATGCTCCGGCAAAGGCATGGGAGTGGCAGCTGCCGCGACCTCCGGCGTCTGCTCCGGTGCGGCGGGCTCGCTCACCCAGACGTCGCATGCGGCGAACTTCCGGTACAGTCCCACGTTCGGGTTGGGCAGTTCCAGCTCCAGTTCCAGCTCCTGCCGGGCTCCTTCCGGCTCGAGCCTCGCGTAGCCACCCTCTCCGGCCAGGAGCCGCAAGAGTGCGTGCTCGTAGTCCGCGTTCAGCTCCACGCCTGCAAGACCCCGTACCGTGCGGTACGGGATCAGGTCCTGATAGATCTCGGCCACGGTCACCGGGTGCTCCAGCGCACCCGGTCCACGCGCCCGTAGCGCTTGCACCAGTGCGGCGTGCAGGCGCTCGATGACGACATTTTTCATGGGATCATTCCCCTCTGGTGAGTACGGCCCGCACCTCTGGCGGCGCCTGCCGGAGCAGTTCCTCCGCCCGGGAGTCGTTCGCCGCCCGCAGCGCTACGATCAGCCCGATCCAGGCACGCTCGTCGTCCGGCCGGACCTCCAACGCCCGCTGGTACTGCTCCGCCGCAGCACGAGGTCGATCGAGATCCATGAACAGGTGGCCGAGCTCGCGACGGACGTACGGATCGGTCGGCGCCTCCCGTGCCGCGGCGCGCAGGTGCTCGGAGGCGGCCTCGTAGTCCTCCTGCCTCCGATTGATGCGCCCGAGATAGAGCCGGACGACGACGCTCTCAGGCTCATCCACGAGGAGTTCTTCGAAGAGCTGCTCGGCCTCGTCGAGCCGACCGGCCGCGAACGCCGCCGTCGCCTCCTCCATCCTGTCGTCCAGGGAACGGACGAGGACGAAGATGAACATTACGAGCACGAGCAACGCGACCGCGGCGGCAAGGAGGCGCAGTCGGCGCGCCCCGGGCCAGCGGTCGGGAGGGGTCGCTTCGACCTCCTCGGCAGGCTCGCCCTCGGTCAAACCCCGCTCTTCTTCATCTGTGCGGCGCACGGTCACGCCGCCGGAGACCGGCGCACCGGCCGCCTCTTCCATCGACGCCGGCAGCTCACTGCGCACGAGTTGCACGACCCGTCGGGCCAGATCGCCGTCCGCGGCCCGAACCTCTCCTTGCTCGGCCCGCGAAACCGCGCGCTCGAGCTCGTGGGCCGATCCCGCCAACTCCATGGAGATGAGATCGCGACGCCGCAGCGCGTCGAGCAGGCGCGATACAGGCAGATCTGTCGGCGAAAGGGCGGCGAGCCGAAGCTCGTCCGGCGATTCGCGGTCGGCCCTCAGGCGGAGGCGAAGCGACTGCTCGACCGCGCGCCAC
The DNA here is from genome assembly GCA_937995995.1 of uncultured bacterium. Classification (GTDB taxonomy): domain Bacteria; phylum Gemmatimonadota; class Gemmatimonadetes; order Longimicrobiales; family RSA9; genus CALBZE01. The sequence goes on along the minus strand of CALKIP010000211.1, from coordinate 9,636 downwards.
GTCTCACGAACGGCCCCTCCGAGTTCGGCCGGGGTCGCATACTCGTCCAGCAGTCGAATCGCGCCCCTGGCCTCGTCCAGCGGCCGAAGGACGCGAGAAGCTCCGGTCATCCGCTCAGCGCTCGATGCTCAACAGTCCGGCGCGTGCACTCGCCCGCAGGAACGTTTCCGGGTCGTCGGCGGGGATGCCGACGCCGGTGCGTGCACTCTGCTCATCCGCCTGGCGACGCATGAACTGTGCGACCGTCTCGTCGGGCCGTCCGACGGCATCGCGGAGTTGACGTACGATGTCGAGCCAGCTTCCGGCGTAGACGCGACCGTCCGGCAGCCGGACCCTGTGCACTCGCTGGGAGGCGTCGACGGCGGCTTCCACGCTTTCCTGGTGCGTAAGCGATTCGTGGAATCGCTGCTCGATCTCGGCGAGCAGATCGTCGACCGGGTCGTAGTCGGTCTCGAGCTGCTCCAGGCGCGCCTCCCACGCCGCCAGCTCCCGATGGCCCGCGGTCAGCCCCTCGAAGGTTCGCTTCAGCTCCAGCAGGCGCCAGAGGGCGAGGGTATCCCAGTGCTCCATGGGCGGCACCCGCTCGAAGTGACGGAGCGCGCCTTCCCAGTCGCCCCGGTCGTAGAGCAGGTGGCCGAGGTAGATGCGTGCCTCGTGGAGCTGCGGATCGAGCTTGAGTGCCCGCCGCAGCTCGCGCCGTGCCGCGCCGATACGGCCGAGGCGATGGAGCGTGTAGGCGAGTGCCGCCGCCGCGTCCGCGCTCTCGGGGTGCAGCACCGTGGCATCGGTGAAGAGGTCGCGCGCTTCCTCGAAGCTCTGGTCGCGGTACAGCGCACGGCCCATCGAGAGCAGCAGGTCGAGGTCGTCGGCGCAGCCACTGCGACGCACCCGGTCGAAGTGCTCCAAGGCTTCGCGGCGACGGCCCAGACGAAGCAGCACCTCACCGAGTCCGACGAGTGCGTCCTCGTGGTCCGGATCGAGGACCAGTGCCTTGTCGAAGGATTGCTTCGCCCAGGCGAATTCCTCGCGCGCCAGACGCGTGTAGCCGAGGCCGACGTAAAGATCTACGGAATGGGGGTACAGGACCAACCCTTCCTTCAGCAGGTCGAGCGCCCGATCGTACTCGCCCTCATTGTACAGGCGATGGGCGCGCTCATCGTACTCCTCCGAGCTGAGGAATGGTGTGGCCATACTCTGCGCCTCCTCTCTACATCGAGACCCGAGTTATGGGGTGTGGGAACCAGGAAGGGGTGCCGCCAGGGCGACCCTACCCAATGTAAACGCTCACCTGAGGTCGGGCCACCCCCGTCACGGCTCGATCCGGTTCTCCGGAAGCCGCCATTGCACGCGCCCGCCGGGCCTCAATCGAACCGCATCCGAGCGGTAGAGCACGGCGCGCTCGCCGGCCAAGCGGGCCACGAGCTGGACGGGATCTTGTGGCACGGGATCCTTGACGAGTAGGGTGTTCGAGAACTCCGGCGGTGCCTGGCCGATCGCGACCTCGCGGCCGGACGCCTCGACGAGGAAAATCTGCAGCGACGAGTAGGTGTCGTTGCGTACGACGATCCTCGCGGAGGCGGTCGTTGCGTGCATCGTCGCCTGCAGCGGAAGGATCGGGAGCGCCAGGAGTGCCAGCGCGAGGAGCCGGGACGGCATGTTCGCCTCCTTTCGACCGACGGGGATCGCCGGCGAGCGGTGCGCATGCGCCGAGATGTGCCGGGCACCGGCCCGGCGGAGCGCACCGACTACCTTCTTACGGACGCCCGCGGCTAGTGTTCCGTCACGGGTGGGTCGACCACCTCGGACATGTACCACGACCAGTCCACGTGCATACCACGCGGAAGTCGGTCCCGGGGCGTCGGATAGCGGTCGAAGGGCAGGCCGTATTTTCGATTCAGATAGAAGTTGATCGCGTTGGCGACGGCGCCGGAGGCCGTGTAGCCGTGCTCGCCGTAGGCGATCAACAACGCGACCACGATCTCCGGATCCTTGCCCCAGGGTCCCGCCATCCCCACGAACCAGCCGTGATCCGGACCGTGGGGGTTCTGCGCCGTGCCGGTCTTGCCCATGAAGTCCCAGACGGGAAGACGACTCAGCGCCGCGGTGCCTCCCGGGCCGACGACGCGCCGCAGGCCCCGGCGAAGTGCCTGGAGCCCCTCCTCTCCCACGCCCAGATCGAGACCGATCTCCACCGGTCCGTCCGTCTGCACCAGGCGGGGCACCGGAGCCTTGCCGTCCGGACGCGACACCGCCACGTAGAGCTGTGCCAGCATGAGCGGCGTCACGTTGACCGCGCCCTGTCCGATCGCGAGCGACATGATCTCGTTGTCGTTCGGTCGATAGCCGAAGTACTGCTCCCACCAGTCCATGCTCTGTGGGAAGGTGCTCGACAACTCGTTCGGCAGATCGATTCCGGTCGGAGATCCGAATCCCATGCGCGTGCCCAGCTCCAGGAACCGCTCGAGGCCGATCCGGATGCCGACCTGGTAGAAGTAGACGTTGCACGAATTCTTGATCGCGCCGACCAGGTCCAGGGAGCCGTGGCCGGAGCCGAGCCAGCAGCGCGCGTAGCGACCCTGGTAGCGCAGCCCGCCGCCACAGGCGATCGGCATGCGGTCGGTCGGCTTCAATAGCCCGAGATGCATGGCCATCGCCGCAGTCGCCATCTTGAAGGTCGACCCCGGCGGCTGCGCGGACCCGCTCGCCCGGTTGAGCAGCGGGTCGGCCGGATTATTGTTCAGCCGCTCCCAGACGTCCGGTCGAATCCCACCCACGAAGGCGTTCGGGTCGAAATTGGGCGAGGCGTAGAGGGCGAGCACACCGCCGGTCTGCGGCTCGATGGCCACCAGAGCGGCCTGGAAGGAGGAACCGCCCTGGCCCGCCGCCAACTCCCGGAAGAGTTCGACCGTGTAGCGCTGGAGGTCCATATCCAGGTGAAGCCGAAGGTCGCGACCGGGGATCGGCGGCACACCCGCCTCCTCGGGGAGCCAGCGCTTGATGCGACCGAGGGCGTCCACCTCCAGGTAGCGCATCCCCGGCTCCCCACCCAGCTCCCGCTCGTACTCGCGCTCGAGCCCCGCCTTGCCGATCCAGCGCCCCTGCTCGTAGTCCTGGAACTCCGGGAGCTCGAGCTCGCGCTCGCTGATCTCCGACACGTATCCGATGACGTGCGCCACCGCACTCCCTGCCGGATAGCGCCGCTTGGGATACTCGTGGATCAGGACGCCGGGAAAGAGGAATCTGCGCTCCTGCAGGCGCGACACCGCCGCATACGATGCATCGTTGTCCACTTCCATCGGCAGGTGGCTCTGCCTGCGGTACTTGCGGACCGCGCGCTCGATCTCGTCGTCCGTCAGGCCGAGAATCGGGCGCAGACGAGACACGACCGCCAGCATCGAGTCCAGCGGTGCAGGCATCAACAGGACCTGGTAGCCGACCGTGTTCTCCGCCACCACCTGTCCGTAACGGTCGTAGATCGTGCCCCGGGGCGAACGGACCACCACCGGCCGCAGTCGGTTCTCCTTGGCGATCAGCGCATAGTGCTCCGTCGCCACCAACTGGATCCGCGCCAGTGCGAAGACCAACGCGGCCGAGATCACCGCGATCGCGCCTCGCGCCCAACGGCTTCGGGTCCGACGAAGCGGGCGAGGATGCTCGACCCGGCCACTTCGCTCCATGCGCGCCATCACTCGCGAAACCGGACACCGCACTCCGGGCAGACGAGTTGACGCCCGCGACGCTGCAGAGGGACACGCAGCACATGACGCGGACACGCCGCCTCGCCCCCACCATCCAACGCACGCTCGACGCCCAGACGCTCATCATCGGAGGCCGCGGGAACGACGTAGCGCGCGCGCTGAGCACAGCTCCCACACTCCACCCAAAGCTCCCCCCCGCCATTGGGGACCGTGCCGACCCGCACTACCTCGACCGACCCGCCGCACCCCACGTGACACGGCATGTTCAGCCCCGCGTAATACCGCTGAAAGAGAGCCTGCAGATCTCCACCCTCATGGGGAGCGCCCCCATTTTGAATCCCGATTCTCATCGCCATACGCACCTCCGCTGCCCCGTGCGTCTGCGCAAGTGTCGTTCCCCGGGACTACAGATGTTTTTCGGGGTGCACAGGCCTTGGGCCGGGGCCAGGGTGATTGGGCGGGATGGCTGGGAGGAGGGGCTGGAAAGCAACGAGGGACGTAGGATCGCGGAGCGCTCCGCGTCCATACGTCCCTGGCTTCGAACGGCGTCAGGGCACTCACAGCGCCGGGATCGGCGCCGTGGGCCCGACCGCCGGGCTCAGGCGGCGTTCGCCTCTTCCTGCGAGTCCGTCGAGTCTTCCTTGCCGTGCGGGATCACCGGCTGGCAGAAGCGCAGCCCGAGGGTGCGGAGCTCGTCGAGCTCGCCCTCGCTCAGATCGGGGTAGCGGTCCGCCATGAAGTCGAGCGTGTCGTCCATCCACTCGACCTGCTGCTCCCGGGTCGCGCCGATCACTTCACACCGGTGGATGTGGCTGAAGAGCTCATCCCGTGCGCGATCGAACACCGATTTCTCGTGCTTCTTACGAGACAACACAACCTCCTGTCGTCGTTCGTGGATTCCCACCTATGAGTACGCGATCTGCGTTCAATTGTGCCACGTTTTCGGCGGGCAATATAAGGTTCCCTTGCGAATATGCCAGTCTGGTCCGCCTTTGCGCAGAGCCTGTCGGCGTGCGCCCCGCGGCCCGAGACACCGGAGTCGGTCGACGACCGAGCAGGTGCTCGGTCGAGATTGCGGGTACGTTCCGCACCTCCCCGTGTGAGTCGCATCTCCTCCCGTGGTTGGATTCTGGAAGAATCGGGCCCATGCGAGTCGGCACGATCGTCGCGGCGAGGGACGCGGGGGGCCGGCGGGGCAAGGGGAGCGGGGATCGCAATAGAGCGGAAACCGGGCGGGAGGGGCGGGCCGTGGAGCTCGAGCGACAGTACACCGATGTCGATGGACACCGATTCCATTCCGTCCAAGCCGGTGCCGGCGAGCCGGTCGTCCTGCTCCACGGGCTAGCGGGCTCGTACCGCTGGTGGCGCTACACGCTGCCTGATCTGACGGATCGATTCAGGGTCTATGCACCCGAGCTGATCGGATTCGGGTCGAGCCGGCCGGTGCGTCGCGCTCCTACGGGGATCGGGGAGCTGGCAGAGCTGCTCCTTGCATGGCTGGATGCGCAAGCGATCGAGCGCACACACCTGATCGGGCACTCCATGGGCGGGCAGATCTCGATCCATCTCGCGGCGAAGTGGCCGGCCCGGATCGCGCGGCTGGTCCTGGTGAGTTCCGCGGGGATACCCCGCCGGCTTCCGCTCCCCGAGGTCACGCGGCTGCTCTCCGAGGTGATCCCGCCGCGGGCATGGGGCCGGACGACGTTTCTACCCACCATCGCGCGCGACGCGCTCCGGGCCGGTCCCCGCACGATCTTGAGGGCCGGCTATCAAATCCTCTCCGACGATGTCCGGCCCCTCCTCGCGTGCATCGAGAGCCCGACGCTCCTGGTCTGGGGCCGGCTGGACCCGCTGACGCCCCTCTCACACGCGTGGCAGTTGGCGGACGGCATCCCCGGCGCGCGCCTCGAGGTGATTCCGAACGCGGCCCACAACCCGATGGTGGACCAGCCGCACCGGTTCATCGAGGTAGTCCGTGCGTTCCTGTTGGGGGACGGTGACGCCGCGTAGGAGGGAAACGTGGCTGCACGGCCGGCGCGTCGCCTACCTGGAGGCCGGCGCCGGGCCGCCGGTCCTGATCGCCCACGGCCTCGGCCTCTCCGGCGCCGTCTTTCGCGGCCACTGCCGTGCACTCGCCGGTGCGGGCTTTCGCGCCATTGCGCCGGACCTTCCGAGCTTCGGTCACAGCGAGGGCCCACGCTACGGCATGACCGTGGGCGAGACGGCCGAATGGTTGCTGGACTTCGCGCGCGCCCTCGAACTGGGCAGCGTCATGTGGCTCGGCCACTCCCTGGGCGCACAGGCGGTGATGGCGGCGGCGGAATCAGCGCCACAGCGCGCCCGCGCGCTGGTCCTCGCCACGCCGACGGGCGCGCCGGGCCGTGCTCGGCTGCTGCACCAGGCCGTGAGCTTCGTGCGCGACGTCGATCGGGAGCCGCTCTCCCTCATCCCGATCGTGGCCAAGCAGTACCTGCGCGGCTCGCTCCTCTCCTTCATCTTTTCATGGATCAAGGCGGCACGAGACCGACCAATGGAACGAGCGCACCGGATCCGCTGCCCCACGCTCATCGTGACCGGCCGGCGCGACCCCGTCGTCCCGAAGGATTTCGTGTCGATCCTGTGCAACCGCATCCCTGACGCACGAGTGCAGCGTCTCCACGGCCCGGGACACGGCGCGGTGATCAACCGTTCCGCGGAGTTCGATAGAATCGTCATCGACTTTCTACGGGAAACCGTGCGGGAGCTGCGGCCATCGGCGTGAGCGTGCACGTGCGGGGCGCCCCGCACGTGCACGCGCCTTCAGGCCACACACAGGCCACACAGCCGTCACGAAACCCTCAACCCTCACGCAGCCTTCACGAAGCCTTCCGGATGCGGATCGCCCCGTTCACGGTCGAAAGCGACAGCTCGGGCCCGCCGCTACCAATGGTCCCCCGCAAGCGACGCCGGTTGAACCGACCCTCGACCTGAAGCGGAAAGTCCGTGGAAATGCCGCCGTTCACGGTGCGGGCACGGACGTCTGCGCCGGCGTCGGCAGGCAGCTCGATCGTGATACCGCCGTTGACGGTCTCGAAGGCGACGTCGCCCGAGCCGTCGATGCGGCCGAGGGCGGCGCGGATCGAGCCGTTCACGGTGCGGGCGCGTGCGGTGCCGGCCGTGGACACCTCGATGTCGCCGTTCACGGTCGCGGCGACGACGTCGCCGTGCAGCGACTCGGCGTGAACCCCGCCGTTCACTGTCCGGGCCTCCAGGCGCACGGTGCGCGGCACGCGCACGGTGAACTCCACGTTCACGTCGTTATTGCGGGTGCTCATCCTCCCGCCGTCGCCGGGCGCGCATACGTTGCGTCTCTCGCCGGGCACGTCGGGGTAGACGGCGCAGATGGTGACACCGTCGCGGTGCTCGACCACCTCGAAGCGGACCTCTTCGGGATCGCTACGGCGCGCGGTCTTCACCGCCTCGATCTCGATCTCGTCGCCGTCGGTCGGCACGGCACGGATCCCTCCCAGCACGCCCTTGACCTCGAGCGTCCGTCCGGCCTCGAGCCGTCCGCGCCACTGGAAGTCCTGAGCGGCGACGGACTCCGGCACGGCGGCCGCACCGGCGAGGATCGCGCCGAGGACGATGGCCGGGGTGCGGACGCGGCCGGCGGCATGGGCGAATTCGGCACCACAGGCAAATCCGGCGTTACGGGTGAAACCGGCGATTCGGGTCCGGATCGATTCGAACGTCCACATCATGAATGCCTCCCTAGTTCAGTGCCCGGCCGGTCGGCGCAGGCGAATGGTGCCGTTGAACGACTCGAGCTCGACGCGCGCGCTCCCCTCGCCCAAGGCGAAGGAGAAACGCCTGCCGGGCCGGATCTCGTTCAGGGCGATCGGCAGGTAGGAGTCCATGTCACCGTTGAAGGTCGCGACGGAGAAAGTCGCGTGCACGTTTTCCGGCACGCCGATCGAGAGGTCGCCGTTGTGGGTGGCGAAGCTGTAAAACCCGCGCTCGCCGAAGGTACCGTCATAACGGATGTCGCCGTTCACGGTCGAGGCCTCTACGCGGTCGGACTGAACGCCTGCGGCCACCACGTCTCCGTTCACGGTCTCCAGCAGGAGCTCGCCGATCACGTTCGCCACGCGGATCCCCTCGTTCACCGCGCCGAGACTGATGCGGCCACGCCCGCCCTCGAGCGAGACCAGCCCCTCGACGGAGCGAAGTTCGATCACGCCGCTGCCACCGCGGACGTGGACATCGCCACGAACCGTCTCGACGACGACGTCGCCACCGGCACCGTTCACGGTGACATCGCTGAACGGCCCGCTGATGCGTAGCGCCGCCTTCGCGGGCACGGTTACCACGTACTCGATGTTGCGCGTCGGGCCGTACCGGGCCGTGGCATCGATCCGAACGAGAGAGCCGGTCATGCGGACCCGGACGCGCTCACGCTCCGAGTGCGAAGCCTGGACGCTGACCGCGTCCCGATCCCACGTCCGGACCTCGACGGAGCCGTTGAAGTTCTCGATCTCGATGCGCGCGTCGGCCGGGACCGCGAAGGTCGTGTCGGTCGCCGCCGCCGGTGCGGCCAGGAGCGCCAACCCGCTCAGGAGCAGTGCATGCAACATGATCTATCCCTCCATCAGGTCTGGGCTCTGACGATGCTGCCGACCCGGCGCAGGAACTGGAGCTTGCGCTTCATGCTCTCGGCCAGGTGATTGTTCAGGTAGACGTTCCCCGGATCCCGCACGACCGCCTGCCGTGCCTCCTCGATGGCCCGGTCGATGATCGCGAGGTTCTCTTCGAGCACCTCTACCGTCTCGGGCGCCAATCGGTCGCGTCCGTCACGGAGCGCCTGCTCGAGCTCGGCGACGGCCTGGTCGTATCCCGGAACCGCATCGTCGAGGACGAACCGCGTCGCACTCGGTCGCTCGGCCGACGTCGGCTCCACGGTCCGCTCCGCGACCGGGCGTCCGCCTTCGTCGCCGCTCCCGGCTAGCGCGAACCAGACGGAGGCGCCCGAGAGGACCATCAGCGCCACGGCGGCCGCCGCGAGCTGCGGCAGCGAGAAGGTGAGCCGAATCGCCCTGCGCCGACGGCGCTCGCCGAAGTCGATCCCCGACGCATCGCTCGTCTCGGTTTGCGGCCCGGTTTGCGGTCCTGCTTGCGCTCCTGCCCGCGTCTCGACGGCGATCCGCTCTGCGATCCCCGGCCAGAGGTCCCGCTCCGGTGGTCGGTCGGTCAGCGAGCCCGCAACGGCGACGACGGCGTGCAGTTCCTCGAGCACAGCCCGGCACTCGCCGCACAGGGCGAGGTGGGCCTCGAGCGCTTCGGTCTCCGCCCCGGACAGCTCGCCGTCCAGGTACTCCGAGAGCCGCTCCATCCACGGATGCACGGGTTCCATGGCTCCGCTACTCCTTCAGGTATTTGCGCAGCAGCATGCGCGCGCGGTGAAGCTGCGACTTCGACGTGCCGGCCGTGATCCCCAACCGTTCGGCGATCTCGTCCTTCCACGTCGTGGAGGACGAAGACCTCTCGAGCACGGTCCGGCAGCGTCTCCACCGCTGCCTCGACGTCCATCTTCACGTCGGTCCGGGCCGGGCGCACGCGGATCACCGCGGCGGTCTCCTCACTCGACGGACAACGCTGGCGCCGTTGCGCGAGCGAGGCACGATGCGACAAGATCACGTTGATCGCGACCCGATAGAGCCAGCTGCCGAACGCCGCGTCGCCCCGAAACGTGTCCAGGCGGCTCCACGCCCGGACGAACGCCTCCTGTGTGGCCTCGTCCGCCTCGTCCGCGCCCAGCATGCGCCGGGCGAGGGAGTGGATACGCGCCACGTGCCGCCGGTAGAGTCGCTCGAACGCTGTCGCATCGCCGCTGGCGGCGAGGCGTGCGTCTACGGCATCGACGGCCGCGTCGGCCTGTAGGGCGCGGGGCTGGGTCGTCACA
>CALKIP010000210.1 GCA_937995995.1 uncultured bacterium | reverse complement strand
CCGGCTCTCCGGCTCTCCGGCTCTCCGGCTCTCCGGCTCTCCGGCTCTCCGGCTCTCCGGCTCGTGCGGTCGCGTATCGGTCGCCGGCCGACCTGGGACTCGCCTGTCGGACCCCACGCCGGTGGCGCGCACGTCACCGGCACCTCTCGTGCGGAGGCATCGCGCGCCCGCATATGGCGGGAGGCGGCCTCTGCGCCGGAGCACGGAACCGTGGCGAAGAAGGCGTACGACATCGATGACATGATGCGTCGCATCGAGGTTGCGGTGCGGCCATACCCGAAGGCTGCGCTCTTCGAGTTGGCGGAGCGAGGGTACGACGGTGCCTTCGAGCAGCTCACGGCGTGCATCCTCTCGATCCGCACGCGAGACGAGGTGATGCTTCCGACGGCGCTGCGTTTCTTCGAGCGGGCGCGCACGCCCGCGCAGGTGGCAGCGCTCTCGGTGGAGCAGATCGACGCCATGATCCGGAGCACGTCGTTCCACGAGCGCAAGGCGCGGCAGATCCGTGAGATCGCGGAGCGGGTGGAGCGCGAGCACGGCGGCCGCGTGCCGTGTGATGCAGAGGTACTGGAGTCGTTTCGCGGCGTGGGTCCCAAGTGCGCGCACCTGGTCCTCGGGATCGCGTGCGGCGAGGCGCGGGTGAGTGTGGATGTGCATGTACATCGAGTGACGAACCGGTGGGGCTACGTCAGAACGCGCGCACCGGAGCAGACGATGAAGGCGCTGGAGTCGAAGCTGCCGCGTCGCTACTGGGTGGAGATCAACCGGCTCCTGGTCCCGTTCGGCAAGCGCATCTGCACCCGGACGCGTCCTCACTGTTCGACGTGCCCGGTGCTGGAGTACTGCCGGCAGGTGGGAGTGACGGAGCACCGGTGAGGGCGCGGTGCTCCAATCGCGCCCCGCTCAGCCGCCGGGCGGCTCGGGCTCGTCTCCGCGTGCGGACTTGGCGCCCTTCTCGGCCTGCTTTTCATGGATGTGGCGCTGACGCTCCCACTCGTCGAGTCGTTCCTCGGCGGTCTCGGGCTCGGGTGCCCTGGGGGGGATCGGCTGGCGCCGTGCCGCTTTCCCCTTCATGACGCGGCCGTAGAGGTCGGCCTCGCGGCGGCCTTCTTCGGGCTGGTCCGGGTAGAACTTGTAGTCGGTCGCCCCGGCCTCGTCGTAGTCGATGCGGTACTGGTCCGGTCGTTTGCCGCCCATGCGTCCCCCCGGTTCAGCCGTCGTGCAGTTGCCGGCGCCGCTCGCCGGCGACGCCGTGGGGCGCCGTGCGCCCATCCTCCACCCAGTAAATGTTACACGTTCCGTACCATGCCGGGACCGGGACCACACCGGTGCGGAGGCGGTACTAGAAGCTGGGCCCCAACAGCAGGTAGAGGACCGGCTCGCGGCTGGTGCCGCCGCGCACCGGCTGTGCGAAGCCGAGTCTCAGGCGGGCCGGGGTGCCGTATAGGATTTCGACGTCGAGGGCGAGCTCCGCGCCGGCGCCGATGAGTGGAGCGACGGTTCCGCCCGTCGGGCACACGGAGAATGCCTCGCGCACGTCGTCGCTGCACCAGGCATCGCCCGTATCGATGAAGGCGCTCGCCGAAAGTCGGTCGAGGTAGATCGGCCAGAGGCGGTGGCCGCGGTCGATCATCGCGATCGGCACACGGTACTCCAGGGAGGCGGCCCAGGCGCGGGTCCCGTGGCGCACGCCGTCGTCGAAGGCACGGACGGGGAGAAAGTGTCGCGTCCCACCGATCCTGGCGCCGAGCACGGACACCGTGGTCCCACCCGCCGCCCCACCGATCCCGAACGGGGTCGCCCCCACACCCCACCGCCCACGGGCGGCGGCGCGCAGCGCGACCACGTGGTTGGCGAAGCCGAAGGCGCGAAACGCTGGGTACGCGGCGACGGCGACGGACGCTTCGTCGTACGACCGGTCCAGCCCATCCCCCTCGGTGCCGGTGACGGGATGCCGGTCCCGGCGGCGCAGCGCATTCACGGATACCGAGACCCCGTTCTCGGAGCTGATCGAGAACGGATGACGCTGTGCGCTGCTGTAGCCGAGGCTGGCGAAGAGCCCGTCGAACGTCGTTCCGGAGTAGGTCAGCCGGAGGTCGGGTGCGTCGAAGAGGTGCCACGATTCGTTGACGCGTTCGACGCCGAGCCGGAGCGAGGCGCTGGAGCGCCAACGACGCCGCTGCAACGTGGCCGAGAGGGAGACGCCATCCTCGCGCGACATGACCCGCGCCCGCGGCGCATCCGCAGTGCGAATCCCGAGTTCCTCCCACGTCCGCCCAAGCTCGAGCCCGAGGACCGGGTTGCCGAGCCCGGAATACGCGTACGACGCACCGGCGTCGACGACTCGCCGGTTGAGGTTGTACGCCGCGCTCAAGCCGTACACATGACGGCCGACCAGATCCTGGCCACTCGTGATCGCGCCCAGGAACGTCCCGCCCTCTCGGTAGATCACCGGCATCCACCCCCTTGGGAGGAGCGTGGGCCAGGCGGAGTACGGGCGCGCGTTGGGCAACTCAGTGCCGTTCGTGTCGTCCGGCTGGGCGCGGGTGGCCACTTGGAACCGCGACTCGAGCGGCGCCGGCTCTCGCCAGCTTTCGGGGTCGAACGCGATGCGCTCGATGTGGAAGCCGGTCGCCCGATACCCCGCAAAGTAGATCCAGCGGCCATCCGGCGAGACGTCGGGGTGGTACGCGCCGGTCAGCACGTTCGTGACCTGCCGCAGCCTTCCCTCCCCCGCCTCCCCGTGGAGGTCGTAGGCGTAGAGGTTCGCGATCCCGCTGCGGTCGGAGGAGAAGAGGACGTAGCGACCGTCCGGGGACCATGTAGGAGCAGTGTCGACCGCACGATCGTCGGAAAGTGCGTGCAGGACGCTCCCAAGCGTATCCAGGACGACGACGTCGTACGACCCACCCCGCCAGCGTCCGGCGGCGATCCGCTCTCCGTCCGGCGCCCAGCGTGGAAAGGCCCAGTGCACGTCGGGCTCTGGCTCGGTCAGCGGCCGAAGCGTGCCCGCCTCGAGGTCGTAGAGGACAAGCCGGTTGGTGCCGCCGATTCCCTGGACCGCCACGGCGAGGCGACCATCCCGGGTCGCGTCGGGGCTGCTCAGCCGGGCGCCACGGGTGAGCCGGTGCTCCTTCCCACCCGGGTCGATGCGGTAGAGGTCGCGGTAGATCCGGTACGGCCCATCCAACTCGAGTTGGGCGGTGAGGAGCGAGCCGTCCGGGAGCCACGCCGCGCCGTCCAGCCCGTTGCGGCGCGATAGCGTCCGGATCAGGCCCGTCTCGGGGTCGAGGATCCGGATCGCCGGAGCGCTGCGGCCATCGTGCGCGGCGAAGGCCACGCGTCCATCCGGCGCACTGCGGGGAAAGGCCGCCTGGTAGCCGGCCAGGGTCAGCCGCTCCGATTCCGTGAGGCCTCGGCTGCGCAGTGAGTCGGCCAGCCCGTAGTACTGAACCTCGAGTTCGGCACGCCATTCCTCGAAAGCATCGCTGAAGGAGCGGCCGGTCGTCTGCTTCGCCACGCGGTCGAAGGCCAGAGACGGCGGGATCCAGGTCCTCGCGGCCCGATCGACCAGCGCTCCGTGCACCTCCGATCCATGGGCCTTCGAGAGGTAGTCGGCGAAGATCGAGCCGTAGATGTACGCCTTCGAAGCACCGGGCCACGATGGCCCCGCTCCGGTCACGCGGTCGATCGAGTCGAAGGCATCTTCCAGGACCGCGGTGCGCAGCACCATGTCGTGATAGCTGCCATGGACGCGGCCCGTCCCCGTGAGTTCGCTCTCGATGAAGGTGGCGAGCCCTTCCACCGACCAGCCCGGCGTGCCGACGGCCGGGAAGAGCGGCCAGCCGATCCGGGGCCGGCCCAGGATGGAGCGGAGCACCGAACCGAGTCCGGCGGCCCGGTCCAGGTGGAAGATGTGCGCGAGCTCATGCGTAACGACGAGGTCGATCCAGTCGCCGAAATACGCGAGACTCGTCTCGTCGACGGGGGGACGCGCGTGGATCACGATCCGGTTCGATGGGAACGGCGTCGCGCTGCCGTTCGAGAGGTCGACGAAATCGGTCAGCAGGATGTCGATCTTGCCTGACGGCGCCGCGGCAAGGTTCGCGGTGAGGATGGCGTGGGCCGCCTCGGCGCGGCGGATGGCATGCGCGGCCAGCGACTCCATGCCAGTGGCGAAGGTCACGCGGAAATGGTCGCTTTCGATCACGCGCCACTCCGCATCCGGCGGCACCTGCGCGACGACGACGGTGGGGACGAGGAGGAGGAAGACCAGCCCGGTCAGTACGCTCTTCATCGCATGCTCACCCGGTCGAGGACACACCGCTTCGGCAACCTCCGGCACGGCGCCGCGGCATGCGGTGCCGGCAGGAAGGCGTGCGCCCACGTACCAGGGGGCGCACGCCTGATTGTGGAGGCGGCGCTTCGTTCAGCGCGCCGGTGCCCGATCCCGCAGGAAGGCGACGATGGCGCGGTAGTGCGCCCGCGCGATCCGCTCCTGGACCTCCGGATCGCGGAGCGCCGCTTCCTGCTGCGGGATCATCATGAACATCGTCTCGGTCAGCACCGCGGGCATCCACGTCGGCCGGACGAGGGCCAGGTTGCCGCGGCCGATGCCGAGGTCACGCAACCGTAGCTCACGCAGCAGTTCGAGCTGGAACGCCTGGGCCAGTTCGATGGCCTGCGGATGGAAATAGTAGGTGCTCGTCCCGTTGTTCACGAAGGGGTTCACCCCGTCGGGGAATGCGTTGTTGTGCACCGAGACGAGGAGGTGTGCATTCGCTTCGGTCGCCATGAATGGACGGGCGTAGAGCGGGACCGCCGTCGGGTCGGTCCGCGTCATGAGCACCCGTGCGCCGGCCTCCTCGAGGAGCGGCTGCAGCCGGAGCGCGATCGCCAGGTTGGCCTCCGGCTCCGTGAGCCGCGTGGGCCCGACCGCACCCGCCGGCGGGTGGCCCGGGTCGACGGCGATCAGGAGCCCCCGCAGCGGCCGGTCGGGATCGATCTCGGGCGGGCGCCGCACGCGCACGACCAGGTCGCCACCCGGGCTCCAGAAGGTCTGGTAGCCCCAAGGCGCCTCGGTCATGTGGAGCGTGAAGCGGTAGACGTCGTCGGCCGGCTGCTCCCACTCCGCCCAGTCGACGAGTGGATCCAGCCCACCGTACTGCAGCCACCCCGTATCGCTCTTCCCACCGTAGAGCGTGACCTCGATGGCGCGCTCGCTCTCGTCGACGCGGAACGGGAAGCGGTCGTCGACGGCGATCCGGACATCGACCCACTCGGTGGTGGGCGCCATGCGAACGGTGCGCACGCGACCCGAGGGCGGTGGAGTGCCCCGTGGCAGCAGCCGCACCTCGCCTGCGGGCACCCACGCGCTCAGCTTCTCCGCGAGCTGCACGCGATACTCGCCGTTACGCTCGCCAGTCAGCGTGAAGCGCGTGCCGTTCGGCCAGAAATAGTGGTAGGTGTACCCTGGCCCCGGGCGGCCGATGACCTGGCCATCGGCCGTCTGGCCGGGCCTCGTCGGGTCATACGCCTCGCCTACTCGCGGCCGGTCGGGGTCGAGGAGCGCGAGGTTGAGTGGAAGCACGGCCCTGGCCGTGTCCTCGCCGACGACGAGTTCGAGAACGGCGCCCCGCGGCGCCAGTCTGTGGGCCGCATCGGAGGGCGAGCGCCCCGCCTCGGGTTGCTGCGACCTTGCCCGGGCACTCGGGCCCGACGAGTCCGAGCGACCTCCGGGCGCCGTCTCCCCCGGCGTCGGCACGGTACCCAGCGTCGGCCAGGCGACGGTGGTGTCGTCCACGACCAGGGCGGTGGCGCCGAAGAAGCCGCGGTACTCGGCGACGCCGCTCGCCGGCGGTCGCGTAGCGGCGGCCGCCTCGCGGCCGAACGCCTCCTGTCCCTCTTCGGCCTCGCCGGGCACGACGCTCTCGATCAGCGGAACACGGGTGCCATCGGGCAGAATGAGCGCCGCGCTGCCTCCGGGCGTTCCCCGAAAGCCGACCTCGATGCGCTCGCCGGGGAGCGCGGCCCACCCTCCTCGCGGCTCGATCGACTCCGCGAGGATCGCGACCGAATCCGGGGGCAGATCCGGGAGCGGCGCCGGCACGATGACGTTCCGCACCAGCTCCTTCGATTCCGCTACCGTCGCCGCGCGAAAGCGGTAGACGCCGTCGGCCGGGACGGGCAGGAAGGCCAGGAACGCGCCGTTCGGCTCGACCGGGACCGCGTCGCCGTTGATCGTGAGCGACGCCTCGCCCGTGCCCGTGGACCCGAAGACGAAGGTCGAGTCGCGCGTCGCGATCCTGGCGCCCTCCGCCGGGTAGACGACGTCGAGCTCGAGCGGGCCGTCGCGGAACGGGATCGGCGGGAGCGCCGGCTCGACCGCGCCCTCGGGTGCCGGCCGTTCGGTGGGGCGTTCCGGCGCGCACGCCGTCGCGAGGAGCGACGTCGCGAGCAGCGTCGTTCCAAGGCCCTTCGAGAACCTGCTGACTGAGGTCATCCTCTATTCCTCTGCCGTACGTGTTCGCAACTTGCGGGCGCTGGCCTCTCTCCGCCGGATCCTGAGCAGCAGGGTGCCCGAGGCGAGGGCCACAACCGCCGAGATCAGCGCCGCGTCCCAGCGCAGGAGCAGCACGCCACCGACCATGAACATGGCGCCGAAGATGAAGGCGATCCCCCAGAGCGTGCTCCAGAGGTCGGCCGATAGGTCCTGCAGCGGTTCCAGGCCGGTCCGCTCGCGCTGACGCGCCCACCCGGGTCCGCCCGGCCGCGCGCGCAGGTAGAAGCGGTCGAGCACCTCGTCCGGCTCCGGCGCGGTCAGGAACATCACCGTGATCCAGACGATGGCGGTGCCGAAGGCGGTGACTGCGAGGACTCCGCCGGTCCCGAAATCGGCGATCGGCTGGGCGATCCCGGCCAGCGCCGTGAGCGGCCCGGCCAGTACGCCCGCCCCGCTCCAGTCAATGGTCGGCATGTAGAGGAAGAGCGCGATGAGCAGCCCTGCGACCATGCTGGCGAGTTCGGTCCACGCGTTGATCCGCCACCAGAACCAGCGCAGGATCAGCACCGCGCCCGGACCGGTGCCGATCGCGATGATGAAGGTGAAGATCGTGCCGACGTCCTCGGCGTTGAACGCGACCCACCCGGCCAACGCGGTCAGGGCCACCGACGCGATCCGGCCGACCCAGACCAGCTCGCGCTGCGATGCGCCCGAGCGGACGAAACGCTGGTAGAGATCATTCGCGATGTAGCTCGCGCCCCAGTTGATCTGCGTCGACACCGTGGACATGAAGGCGGCGATCAGCGAGGCCACGACCAGTCCAAGCAGCCCCGAGGGCAGGTATTCGAGCATGAGACGCGGATAGCTCTCCTCCGCGTCGACCTCGGGGGAGAGCACATCGGGGTAGAGTACGAGCGCAACCAGCCCGACCAGGATCCACGGCCACGTCCGGATCACGTAGTTCAGGATATTGAAGAACCACGCTGCCTTCTCCGCCTCGCCCTCGTCCTTGGAGGCGGAGAGCCGCTGGATCAATTCGCCGCCGCCATCCGAGCGGCGAAACGCCCACCACTGGATGCCGAGATAGGCCAGGAAGGTCGTCATGCCGAGTTGCGCGGCTTCGGATAACGGCATGAACGCTAGCCGGTCGCCGAGTCCCTGTGCCACGAGCCCGTCGCGTAGCGCTCCCAGGCCACCCACATCCGAGATCGCGATGATCGCGACGATGATCGCACCAAACAGTCCCAGGAAGAACTGGAAGAAGTCCGTCGCGACGACGCCCCACAGCCCCGCGAGCCCCGCGTAGACCAGGGTGAAGACGGCGATCATGATCACCGCCCAGAGCTGCGGGTCGCCGGGGATCCCCGCAGGCAGCGCCTCGGCGAAGCCCAATGCGACCACCACCTTGCGTGCGGCCAGCATCGCATAGCCCATAGCGATCACGTTGATCGGCACGGCGAAGATGAAGGCGCGCAGCGCACGGAGCGCAGCCGCCGGCCGACCGCCGTAGCGGATCTCGGTGAGTTCCGCGTCGGTCACAACCTCGGCGCGACGCCAGAGCCGCGCGAAGACGAAAACCAGCAGCACATGGCTGATCGCGAAAGACCACCACTGCCAGTTGCCGGCGATCCCCTGGCGCGCCACCAGCCCGGAGACATAGAGTGGGGTGTCGATGCTGAAGGTGGTCGCCGCCATCGACGTACCGGCCAGCCACCACGGCAGCGAGCGGCCCGATACGAAGAAGTCCGCCACCGAGCGCGAGCCGCGCCGCGACAGGTAGATCCCCAGCAGCATCGACACAAGCAGGTACGCGACGACGACGCCCCAGTCGATCGCACTCACCGGCACCTCCGATCACGGCCGGGCACATCGCTTGCACGGCGACCCGGCCACCAACCAGACAGACCAGGAGGTTCCATGGAAGTTCCCGGCGAAGGGTCCACGTTCAGGAATGTCTTCTATGCCCTCGGCTACGCCCTGGGCGAAGGCGAGGCGCGACGCGGCGGACGGACGACCGCGCCACCCGAGGCACACGCCGTGCCGTCGGACGCAGCGGCGGAGCCGGCCACCGAGGCCGCTGCCGCCGCACTCGGTGCCGCTGCAGGTGCCTGGCTGATCACGCGACTTTTCCGCCCGCGGCGCGTCAACTGGCCACGCGCCGTCGCGGCCGGAATTGCCGGTACTGCACTCATGAAGATGGCCGAGACGATCGAGGACCGCCTCCGCGTGCAAGCTTCAGACGGATCCCGCGAGGGTTCCGCGCTCGCACCGGCTGCGACCGTAGATGGTCTCGGGCCCGGAGGCGGCACGGAATCCGAAGGCCTCGAAACCCAGGCGCGAGCGTCGCATGCCGGTGCCACGGCACCGCTACCCATCGAGCCCATGGACTACGCCGCGGGGATCGCCACGGCAGCGGCGTACGGCGCGATCCTCTACCCGCGTCTGCCGGGCAGCCCCACGACGCGCGCCCTGGTCTTCAGCGCACTCGAGGCCGCCGCTTCAGGCGTCGGCGGCACCTTCGGCGTGCTGCGGCGCGTGGCCCCCGGCCTGGCGCTCCCACTCGAGGCACTCGCGCCACCCGGCCTGCACGGTCGCGGCCCGCTCCCGACGCTCGCCTTCGGCCTCGGACTCGGCCTCTACCGCGACGGCACCGACGACGACGCGTAGTCCGCAGGACAGACAGTGAAGCGGGCACTCGGCTCCGCAGCGTCCGGGACCGATCCCGCGCCCGGAAGCACGCCCAGGACCGCGGGCCGGTCGGGGCCCGGGGCGTGCACGACGCAGAACGCCTCCGGACGGCCCGTCAACGCCGGGACAAGGTAGCGGAACGCCTGACCGGTCAGAAAGTCGAGGACGATGTAGCGCGCGCCCGCCTCCTCGGCCACCCGCACGAGTTCCGCAGGCTCCGGACTCGGCGGGTAGATCCTGCCGCGATGCCCACTGAGTGCGTAGAAGAGCCGCGGCTTGCGAGAGAGGACGACGGCGTCCTCCGGCAGGTTCGCTGCCGTCCACTCGGCCACCTCGAAGAAGTCCCGCCACGCCTCCGGCAGGCACGGGTAGGGTGAGCCGAGGCGGTACGCCGTGGTGCACGCCTGGCCTCGCCTCATCCCCTCGATCTGCGACGGCGCGCCGATCAGCGCCACGAGTGCGACCGCACCACCACCCACCCAAACCGCCGCCCCCGGCCGGACCCGACGCACGGCACGGTGGAGCGCGTATGCCGCGTAGGCCACCGCCAGTGGGAGCGCGGGCAGGAAGAAGCGGTCACCCGCCCAGACGGCCGGCCAGACGTAGATCAGCCCGATGTAGAGCGGGAAGAACAGCTCGGCCAGCCCCGGCCGCCTCAGCCGTAGCGCCCAGCCCACGATCGCCGCCACGCCGACGAGGATGCCCGGCACCGCAAGCGCCGGACTCGCCCGGCCGAAGAGCAGGATCGGCACGTGCACCCGCATGTAGGCGACGTTGTTGTCCCACACCCGCTCGACCAGATCGGCCGCCCCGATCCTCCCCAGCTCCGGACGGTATGGATCGACCATCCAGAACTGGTTGACGTATTCGACGCCGCCCTGGGCCTGTGAGCGCAGCCACCAGAGCAGGATGAGCGGGAGCAGCGTGGCCGCGAGGACCGCGAGCGAGCGCCAGTCGCGCCGGAGCGAGAGCCAGAGCGCTGCCACGGCGACGAGGGGGAGCCCGGCCGAGCGCGTGAAATAGGCGAGCACCGTCGCCAGCACCGCCACGGCCAACCCACCCCGCTCACCTGCCTCCAGCCGCTCGAAGCCCCAGAGCGCAAGCACGGTCAGCGCCCAGAACGGCACATCCGAGAGGACCCAGTGACTGAGCGCGACGACGCCCGGGCTCACGGCCACAACAGCGCCGACCACGAGGGCGATGCCGGCGCCGAACGCGCGGCGCAGCCCGACGACGGTCAGCGCCACGGCAGCCGCCGAGATGAAGACGACCAGCAACTTCAGGGCGGCCCACGACTCGAGGCCAAGCAGCATCGCGAGGGCGAGGAGCCCGGGGAAAGCGGGGGGATAGACCGTGTGCGGCAGCGTGGCGGGATCCCACAGCTCCAGGTAGCCGCGCCCCTCGATCAGCGAGCGGGCGAGTGCAATGTAGGCCGCGTTGTCGCCGCCCGTGTGTGGCGTGGGATCGAAGGCCAGAAGGGCAAGGATCAGGTGGAGCAGCCCGAGTCCGAGGGGCACTGCCCATCGGTGCCAGGCATCCCGCTCCGGGCGGGCGCTCGACGGCTCATCCGCCACTCGGCGGCTTCCGGACGACGGCGACGCAGAAGCGGACACGGCCATTACCCTGCCCTGGTCTCCCGACTCTGCGGCGGACGCGCGGCGGGCGCATCGCTGCCCAGCGACCCTGCATCGGGCTTGTTGCCGTGCGGCTGCCGCGACCCGGGCGTGAAGCTTCCCAGTACGCGTGGCCCATCCGCACCGGTCGCCTCGGGCACGTTCGCCGGGATCCCCTTCACGTGTGCCCAGGCCAGCGCCGCGAAGGCGACCGCCTCTTTCGCGTCAGGATCCAAGCCGAGCACTTCCCCGCCCCGCACCGGGACGGGCTCGAGCAACTCCTCGAGCATTGAGCGCAGTACGGGGTTGCGTGCGCCGCCCCCCGTGACCACCACCTCGTCGACACCGCGCGGAAGCACCCACCGGCGCATGGCATCGGCAATGGTGCGCCCCGTGAACGCCGTCAGTGTGGCGACGAGGTCCGCCCAGTCCTCCTCGCTATCCGGCCGCTCGCGCCGTGCCAGCGCCTCCACGAACGGCTGGCCGAAGAGCTCGCGTCCGGTCGACTTCGGCGGCGTGCGGCCGAAGTACGGGTGCGCGAGCAGCTCGTCCAGCAGCGGCTCACGGATACGGCCGCGCCGCGCCCAGTGGCCGTCCCGGTCGTACGTCTCCCGGCCGCCCGTGGCGAGCACGACGGCGGCGTCGATCAGTGCGTTGCCCGGTCCGGTGTCGAAGGCCAGGAGCGGCTCGTCCTCGCCGCGGCGCGGCAGCCACGTGAGGTTCGCCATTCCTCCGATGTTCTGCAGCACGCGACGCCGGTCCGGCGCCGAGAAGAGGACCCGGTCCACCCACGGCACCAGCGGCGCACCCTCGCCGCCGGCCGCCATGTCGCGAGCGCGAAAATCGCTCACCACCGGCACACCGGTCCGCTCCGCGATCGTCGCCGGGTCGCCGAGCTGCAGCGTCGCCCCGCGCCGGCCCTCGACAGGTGGCTCGTGCCAGATCGTCTGTCCGTGCGAGCCCACGAGGTCCACATCGTCGGGCGAGCCGCCGGCCGCGTGACAGCCCTCGCGCACCGCCGCGGCCAGCCACTCGCCCAGTTCGGCGTGTAGCATGCACAAAGACGCCGCGTTGCCACTCACGATCCCGGTGTGAATGCGGTCGCGCCGAGCCTCGTCGTACGGGAGCGTGACGAACGCTTCCAGCGACCAGCTCAGCTCCGCCTCGTCGTCGCCCTCGAACTCGACGAGCGCCGCGTCGACCCCGTCGAGCGATGTGCCCGACATGAGCCCGATCACCCGCATGGCCGCACTCCGTCCTTGATGGCGCGCCGCGCCCTCACTCATTCCGCGAGGTCTCCGACGATACGTCCGATCACGCCGTCGACGTCGGCCAGGCGGCGCTGGGCCTCCTCGCGGTCGACCCCGAGGCGCGCCATCACGATCGCCGTCTTGACGTGGCCACGGCTCCGGTCCAGCAGCTCCGCCGCCTCTGGACGGTCGACACCCGTGGTTTCCATCAGGATCCGCTCGCCGCGATCGCGCAGCTTCTGGCAGGTGACCTGGAGGTCGACCATGAGATTGCCGTAGACCTTGCCGAGCTTGACCATTGTGCCGGTGCTGATCGTGTTCAGCACCATCTTCGTGGCCGTACCGGCCTTCATGCGTGTCGACCCGGTGATCACCTCCGGCCCGACGAGTGGCGCGATGACCACATCGTGCGTACGGATCAGCGACTCCGGTGGGTAGGTGCAGAGCAAGAACCCGGTGCGGGCGCCGCGCTCACGAGCACGCCCGAGAGCGCCGTGGACGTACGGCGTCGTCCCCGACGTCGCGATCCCGAGCACGAAGTCGTTCGGCCCGACCTCCCGCTCATCCATCTCCGCCGCACCATCCTCGGGGTGGTCCTCCGCACCCTCCTGTGCACGGACCAGTGCCGCGTACCCGCCGGCAATGATCCCCTGCACCATCTCCGGATCCGTCCGGTAAGTCGGCGGCATCTCCGCTGCGTCCAGGACGCCGAGCCGGCCGGAGGTGCCGGCGCCCACGTAGAAGAGACGACCTCCGCGCTGCAGCGAGTCGACGACCAGATCGATCGCCTTCGCGATCTGCCGCCGCTCCTCGTGGACCGCCTCGGCGACCATCCGGTCTTCGGCGTTGATCAGATCCACGATCTCGATCGTCGTGAGCCGGTCGATCCGCTCACTCTTCGGGTTGCGCCGCTCCGTCAGCCGCAGCTCCTGAGCGCCTCCCCCGGTTCCATCCGCACTTGCCATGATTCCGTTGCCTCAGCTAGAATGAGAGTTCTTAACGTTATTTCGCGCGTGCGGCCGGGGCAACCGGGCGCCGCTTCGGATGGCGCCGGGCGCGGTGGGCTTTGCCCGCGGGGGCGGCCCTTCAGGGCGAGTACGTCCTTCGGGCGCGATTCCGGTCGGACCAATGTGCGGCACACTCTCCCCGCCGGCGTCGGCCGGCCGCCCCCGCTGCCGCAGGCAGCCGTGTCCCGCGCCGCACCTGTGGCGCCGCACCCCGCCGCCGCAGGCGGCCGAACCCGCCCCGAAGGGGCTATTTCACCATGTCCGACCTACTCACCCGTGCCCACGCCTTCGAGCCCGACCTGATCGCGCTCCGCCGCGACCTCCATCGCCATCCGGAACTGTCGTTCCAGGAGCACAGGACGGCGGAAGAGGCGGCGCGGCGCGTCGAGGCGCTGGGCTACGCCGTGCGTCGCGGCGTGGGGCGGACGGGGGTGGTGGCAGAGATCGGGAACGGCAGCGGACCGACTGTCGCCCTACGCGCGGACATGGACGCGCTCCCGATCCACGAGGCGAACGAGGTCGACTACAGATCCACCGTGCCTGGGGTGATGCACGCCTGCGGCCACGACGCGCACGTGACCATGCTGGTCGGCGCGGCGCGGCTGCTGGCGGAGGCACGGGATCGGGGTGAGCTCCCCGAAGGCCGGGTCCGACTGCTCTTTCAGCCGTCGGAGGAGACGACGGACGCCGAGAACAAGAGCGGCGCCGTCCGCATGATCGAAGATGGCGCGATGCAGGGTGTGGATGCCGTTTTCGGACTTCACGTGGGTGCGCATCTACCGTCGAGGAAACTTTTTGTGCGTTCCGGACCTATCATGGCCGGGACCGACTCCTTTGCGGCGACGGTTCGGGGCGTGTGTGCGCACGCCGCCAGGCCCAATGAGGGCGTGGATGCGGTCGTGCTTGCCTCCCACGTGGTCCTGGCCTGTCAGAACGTGGTTTCCCGGCGCATTGCACCGACGGCGAGCGGGGTGATCTCGATCGGCAGGATCCAGGGCGGCGTCGCGGAGAACGTGCTCGCCGAGGAAGTGACCCTGAGTGGAACGATCCGGTACTTCGATGCTGAAGTCCAGGCGGTTCTGCACCGTGAGCTCGAGCGTGCCCTCGATGTGGCCCGCGCCCTCGGAGGCGACGTGGAGCTGAAGCTGCGCCCCGGCTACCCGCCGGTGGTCAACGATGGCGCCATGGCAGAGCTGATGGCGTCGGCCGCAGGCGACGTGCTCGGTGCGGAGCACGTCGAGGATCTCGAGCCGTGGATGGGCGGGGAGGACTTCGCCTATCTCCTGGCCGAGGCGCCCGGAGCGTTCGCCTGGATCGGTGCGGCACCGGAGGACCCCAGAGAGCATCATCATCCACGATTCGATATCGACGAAAGTGTGCTGGTCCGCGGCGCGAGTACGCTCGCGGCCTGTGCACTCCGGGCACTGCGGGAGCTGGCCTCCTGAGTGTCGCAGTTCCTAGCATCACCCTTCTCGCAGTACAGGTAGTAGCAGTATGAAAGCAGCAGTTCTCGTATCGGCCTTCGCGGTGCTCGCCCTGAGCACGCCCGCGGCCGCACAGTTCCGGACGGTCCAGAAGGCGCCCGTCACCTGGGTGACCGGCTGGGTGGGCGGCTACATGAGCCCGGGCAGCGTGGTCGATGCGGAGAGTGGCAAGTGGGACTTCGGCTCCTCGTTCGCGGGCGGGCTCGGCCTGCACCGCCAGGTGGGGCGCAGCCTGGTGCTCGGTGTCGAAGGGTCTTTCGCCCCCGCCGCCTACGAGCGTCTCGACCTGGACACCAATGAAGTTCTCGGCAGCGGCAATGCCCGACTCGTGACGGGTATGTTGACCGGCCGCCTCCAGACGGGTGGCGGCGGCGGCCTCGGGATGTACGTTACGGGCGGCATCGGCGCCGTCGTCTACGGCATCCCCGATCTCGATCGTTGGGACCCCGACCTCGCGCTCCGGACGGGTGCCGGCATGGAGTATCGGCCGAGCCACAACCGGGCGCTTTTCCTCGAATGGGGTCAGCTTTGGACCTATCACCAGAAGGAGGGCGTACGCGACAACACAGCGAAGCACTCGCAGTTGCGAGCAGGCGTAAGGTTCGGTTTCTGAAGCTCTCAGGGCTCGTCGGGGGCCTCGGCCTCGCGGCTATGGCCGCGTGTGCCGGCCCCCCGGCTCCAGCGGGGATCGCTGCGAGCGTTCCCGCCGAGTGGCCCTTTGCACTCGATGCGGAGCCCGCGGCGGCACCGAACGGAATGGTGGCCACGGACGCCCCTCTGGCGACCGAGGTCGGTGTCGAGATCCTTCGCGCCGGCGGCAACGCCGTCGACGCGGCGGTCGCGACGGCGTTCGCACTCGCCGTCGTCTACCCGGAAGCCGGGAACATCGGAGGCGGCGGCTTCATGGTCGTGCGCACGGCGGATGGTGAGACGGCCTCTCTCGATTTCCGTGAGAAGGCCCCCCTCGCCGCGACCCGGGACATGTTCCTGGACGAGAATGGAGAGCTGACGGCGTGCCGGGCGCCGTGGCAGGTTTGTGGCAGGCGCATCAGCGCTTCGGCTCACTGCCGTGGGCCGATCTGGTCGAGCCGGCGATTCGGCTGGCGGAAGACGGATTCATCGTCGACGCCGACCTGGCCGAATCGATCGTCGATGCCCAGAGGAGCCTTGCGCGCTTCGAGGGCTCGGCGGCGCTGTTCCTCCCGAACGGCGAGCCGATCGCGGAAGGCAGCCGGTGGTCCAACCCGGACCTCGCGGCCGTTCTCAAGCGAATCGCCGAACAGGGCCCGGCCGGGTTCTACGAGGGCGAGACCGCGGACCTGATCGTGGCCGAAATGAAGCGCGGCGGCGGGATCATCACGCACGAGGACCTCAAGAGCTACGAGGCCGTGTGGCGCGAGCCGGTGGAGTTCGATTACCGGGGCTATCAGGTCGTTTCGATGCCACCGCCGTCGTCGGGTGGGCTGACACTGGCGTTGATCGCCAACATCCTCGAGGGCTACGACCTCGAGGCGCTCGGTTGGCACTCGCCCGAGGCACTGCACCTGACGGCCGAGGCGCTGCGGCGCGCCTTCGCGGACCGCAACCATTACCTGGGCGACCCGGATTTCGTGGAAAATCCCCGCGCGATGTTCCTCTCCGAGGAATACGCGGCCGAGCTGCGCGAGACGATCTCGCTCGAGCGCGCGACGCCGTCGTCCGAGGTCACGCCCGGGATGCAGGTCGCCATCGGCTCCGAGGGCGACCACACCACGCACTTCTCCGTGGTGGATGGGGCCGGGAACGCGGTGGCGCTGACCACCACGATCAACTCGCTGTACGGCTCCAAGGTCACCGTGACCGGCGCGGGGTTCGTGCTGAACAACGAGATGGACGACTTCGCCGCCAAGCCGGGCGAGCCGAACCAGTTCGGCCTGGTGCAGGGCGAGGCGAACGCGGTCGAGCCGGGCAAGCGGATGCTCTCGGCGATGACGCCCACCATCGTCGTCTCGCCGGAAGGTGAGCCGGTGCTCGTCACCGGTGCACGGGGCGGGCCGCGTATCATCACCGCGACGTTCCAGGTGATGTCGAACGTGATCGATTACGGGATGGACGTGAGCGCTGCAGTCAACGCGCCGCGTATCCACCACCAGCACCTGCCAGACATCCTCTACTACGAGTCGATGGACGGTGGACACGGCCTGACGCCGGACGTGATCGGCCGGCTCGAGGCGCTCGGTCACGACGTCCGGCCACGGAACGCCTATGTCGGCAACGCAC
>CALKIP010000209.1 GCA_937995995.1 uncultured bacterium | reverse complement strand
ATCCCCGGAGGCGAACATCGATCTCACGCGGAGTCGTGCACTCGCGGAGGGCCGGGCCGAACGGCCTGGGCAGGCTCCCGTGCGGTTGGTGACGCGGCGAGCGCCGATTGTGCGAGCATCTCCTCCAGCCGCGAGAGACAGCGGGAGAACTTCTTCGCGTACGGCCCGTCCAGGAACGATTGCGGGAAGAGCTCGTCCAGGCGGATCGTGGCACTCGCCGCGAAGGGGACGGCCGCATCGTAGAGCTTGTCGACGAAGTGCACCCAGCGGAGAGCATCCGGGAGCTGCTCGATCGTGGCGAAGTCGTCCACGAAGAGGCCGTCCACGCCATCGACCATCCCGGCGTAGCGGATCGGGTGAACACGGCCGAGCCCATCCAGCAGTTCGGGGAAGGCGACGTGCAGCGCCCGCCCACCGGCCTCGCCGGCTGCCTCCGCGAGCGCGTCCGAGTCCAGGAAGAACTCACGCCCGGGGTTCGCCGCGAAGTGTCTGTGCCGGTAGTCCTCGCCCCCGACGCGGATCACCTCGAAGGCCGCGGCCAACTCGTCGATCTCCGCGGCAAAGTCCTTTTGCGAGAAGCCACCACTGCCGAGTGCGTACGGCACCGCGTTCGACGTTGCGGCGACCAGCGTGCCATCGGCCAGGGCGCCGCGCAGGAAGGCGACGGCGAGCTTCAGGTTGCCCGGGTCGTCGAGCTCCCACTCGTCGACGGCGACGAGCCGAAGCCCGCGGAACGCCTCGCGCGCGCGGTCGACGCCGAAGAGTCCGATGGTATAGACGAGCTCATCGAAGGAGAGGTAGGCCTTCGGGCCGGGAGACGCGTTCCACAGCGCCGCGAGCAGGTGCGTCTTGCCGACGCCGAAGCCACCGTCCAGGTAGACGCCGCGGCCCCGGTGAGGCCGGCCGATCGCCGTTCGAAGTGCCCTGACGAGGCGCGCCGACCCCGAGTCGTGCAACGACACGGCCACCGCTCGCAGCCGCTTCAGCGCTTCGCCCTGCGATGCGTGCCGGGGATCGGGCGCGTAGGTGTCGAAGTGCTTCTCGGCGAAGCGCGGCGGCGGCACGAAGCGCTCGACGAGCTCGCTCGGGTCCGGCCTCGCGGGCAGGTCCCGGAGCAGCGCCTCGAGCGTGAGGCCGCTTCTTTGCGCTACCGTCACTTCCGGCTCGGCTCCCGTGTGGCGAAGTCCGCGGGAGTCGCCGGTTGGAAGTGCAGATCGATCGCCAGCCAGAGCGCCTTGGAGTACGGATACGTCACGAACGGGACCGGCACCATCAGCGCCGCCAGGCCGTACATGAGACCGTTCCACGGCACGTTCGGCCAGGTGAGCAGGACCGCCAGCAGCCCGCCGCCCACGATGATCATCTCCGCTACGATGAAGTTCACCAGGTAGCCACCGAGGAAGTTGTCCTCATAGCCCCGGTCGTAGAGGAGATTGCACTTGCTGCACGACGGGCGCATCCGCAGCCAGGATGCAAAGAGAGTCCCCTTGCCGCAGTGCGGGCAGCGCAGCAACAGCGCTCGGCTCAGATGGCGCCAGAGACGCTTGAGACTCAATTCTTCAGGATCGTGTCGGGTGTCCATGATTTCGGATCCGATTTCTACTCGTTCTACAAACCGCGTCCCGCCTGCGGACGCTCCGCGACGCGTGTGCGCTATCGTGCACGACCGCACTCGACCGACCGGCCCCGGCGCCGCGGGATGAGGCCGTTCCGGAGATTCGCCCCATCTCCACGTCGCCGCAAGACCACGACGCTTGACGCCGGGGTGCCGGAGCACTTACCCATTCCGCACCATGGGGCGGCGCGCGGGCCGAAGTCGCGGCTCATTTTCCGGGCTCAGCGGGCTTTTCGCGCGATGTGTGGACCCGCACGAAACCGGGCGGCTGCGACGGGTTCCGATCAGCGGAGCTACTTTCTCGCACCCCGCCATTGCCGGTGCTCTTCGCCGCCCCGTCCCCTCTAATACCCGCGACCGTGGCGATGTTCGTCCGCTCGCTCCGGTGCCGGATCGTTCAATCGACGTCCAACCTTCAGGAGGTGCGCAGTGGCCGACGTGATCGATTACACCATTCACGGTGACGACATGCAACTCGTCGAGGTGGAACTCGACCCTGGCGAGGGCGTGCGCGCCGAAGCCGGAGCGATGATGTACATGGGCCCCGGGATCGAGCTGCAGACCTCGACCGGCGGCGGCATGTTCAAGGGGCTCAAGCGGATGATCACCGGTGAGTCGTTCTTCATCACCACCTTCCTGCACACCGGGCGCGGCAAGGGGTACGTGGCCTTCGCCGCGCCGTACCCCGGCAAGATCGTCCCACTCGACCTGGGCCAGCTCGGCGGCACTTTCATCTGTCAGAAAGACTCGTTCCTCTGCGCCGCCCAGGGCACGGAGATCGAGGTCGCCTTCACCAAGCGCCTCGGCGCCGGCCTCTTCGGCGGCGAGGGCTTCATCCTCCAGCGCCTCGAGGGCGACGGGCTGGCCTTCGTCCACGCCGGTGGCACCGTCATTCGCCGCGATCTGGCCGCGGGCGAGACGATCCGGGTCGACACCGGCTGCATCGTCGCCTTCTCTCCGACCGTCGACTACGACATCCAGTTCATCGGTGGCTTCAAGAACGCCCTCTTCGGCGGCGAGGGCCTTTTCCTGGCCACGTTGACGGGGCCCGGTCCGGTCTACCTCCAGAGCCTCCCGTTCTCGCGCCTGGCCGACCGCGTCATGGCCGCCGCACGCTTCCAGCAGCGCGACGAGAGGAAG
>CALKIP010000208.1 GCA_937995995.1 uncultured bacterium | reverse complement strand
TCCTCCCTGCACTTCCACGCGACCGCAACCGCTACGTATTCACGGACATCTCACCGCTGTTCACGGCGCGTGCGAAAGAGCGATTCGCGGCGCACTCCGGCTTCGAGACGGGCGTACTCGACATCACGCGCGATCCCGTCGAGCAGGGATTCGAGCCCGGCAGCTTCGAGTTGGTGGTCGCCTCCAACGTGCTCCACGCAACTCCGGACCTCCGACAGACTCTCTCCAATATCCGCACGCTCCTTGCGCCCGGCGGCGTGCTGGTGGTCCTGGAGGGCGTGCTGCCCCAACGCTTCGGCGATCTCACTGTAGGCCTCACCGAGGGTTGGTGGAGCTTCTCGGATACGGAACTACGCCCGGACTACGCGCTGCTGAACCCCGAGCGCTGGCTCCACCTGCTCGGGGCAACGGGCTTCGAGGCGCCCGCCGCGTTTCCGGATGTCCCCGCCAGCGCCGGCGATGTACTCGCGCAGCAGCGCGTCCTCCTCGCCCGGCGCCCACTCGCCGAGGCGGCCCGCGCTCAACGGTGGCTCGCGGTGACGGGTGGCGGAGAGAACTCGACCGCTGTGGTCGAGGCGCTACGGTCGGATGGTCTGGAGGTGACGGTGGCTGTGGCCGACTCCGCGGACCCGGCGCTGGAGAGGGCGCTCGCCGCCGTCGCGGAGGAGCGCCCGCTCCAGGGCATCGTCCACCTCGTCGCGCTGGACGTGGCGGGGGACGAGCCGGACGCCGGCGCCGACGCGGTGGACCGCCTTCGCGCACCCTGCGAATCGGCGCTCTCGCTGGTGCACGCTCTGGCGGAGCGCGGTGGGCCGCGACTCGTTCTGGTGACCCGGGGCGCGGAGGCGGTCGAGGACGGGGAGGCGGTCGACCCCGTGGGTGCGCCGCTCTGGGGGCTCGCGCGCGGGGTGGCACTGGAGCACCCGGAGCTGCAATGCGTCTGCGTGGACCTTCCTCCCACAGGGGCAGGGGCGGACCGGCTGGCAGCCGTGCTCCGCGCCGACCCGCGTGAGGACCAGGTTGCGATCCGAGGTGGCTCGATCCGCGTGCCGCGCATCCGCCCGGCGGAGGTCACCCGTCCGACCACCCCCCTCGCCTTCAGGCAAGATGCCGCCTACCTGGTGACCGGCGGCCTGGCCGGCCTGGGATTGCGGGTGGCCCGCTGGATGGCCGAGCGCGGAGCGGGCACCCTTCTCCTGGCCGGCCGACGCGAGCCGAGCCACGACGCCCTGGCGGAGATCGATCAGATGGAGCGGCTGGGCGCCCGGGTGCGTGTGGTACGCGGCGATGTAGCGGATCCCGAGGCCGTCGCCGCGATGCTCTTGGCGGCCGGGGACTGCCCGCTACGAGGCGTGATGCACGCAGCCGGGACTACGGACGACGCCGCGCTCCTCGCCCTCGACTGGACTCGTATGCGTGGGGTGATGCAGGCCAAGGTCGCGGGGAGTTGGAACCTGCATATCGCCACCAGGGAGATGGCCCTCGACCACTTCGTCCTGTTCTCGTCCGGAGCCGCCTTCCTGGGCTCCCCGGGCCAGGCGAACCACGCGGCCGCCAACGCTTTCCTGGGCGCTCTCGCACAGCGAAGGGCAGCCCAGGGGCTGCCCGCGCTCGCCGTGGAGTGGGGTCCCTGGAGTGAGTTGGGCGCGGCCACGCGAGGCGATGTGCTGGAGCGCGCACGCGCTGCGGGGCTCCACGCGATCGACCCGGAGCGGGGGCTTGAGGCGCTCGAGTGGCTGATGTCCGGCCGCGCCCCGCGCGTCGCGGTGCTGCCGCTGAATTGGACGACCTACCTGGACCGGATACCGGCCGGCGCCGAACGCCCCTGGTTCGACGTCGTTCGGCCCATCGCCCCGCAACACGCGGCCGGTCCAGCTGCGACCGCGCAGGATCCGTCGGAGGCGGGACATGCCCCGACGGTGGAGGCGACGCCGGGCGTGGCGCACCCGGCGCCGGCACCCGACCTGGCTACTCGGGTAGCCGCCGCCGTTCCGGCTCGGCGGCGCGATGTCCTGCTCGATGGCCTCCGCGACATCGCAGGCCGGGTGCTCGGCGCCACGGGTGACGAGATCGATCCGGCCACGCCGCTGACCGAACTGGGGCTGGACTCGCTCATGGCGGTGGAGATGCGCAATCGCGTCGCCACCGCACTGGGGCGTACGCTGCCGGCCACACTCCTGTTCAACTATCCCAGCCTGGATGAGCTCTCGGGGTTCCTGATACGCGATTTTCTGGAGGCGGAGCCCGATCCGCAGCCGATCGTGGAGCAGGCCCTTGTGGCCGCGTCTGCGCTGGGGGGCCGTGATCTGGACGAGCTGAGCGAAGATGAGGTCGCGGATCTGCTAACGGAGAAGCTGAAGGATGTCTGAGATCCCGATGCCGCAATCCCCGGATCGGAAGGACCTGCTCAAGCGCGCCCTGGTCCGCATGGAGCGGCTGGAGGCGGAGGTTCATGCCCTGCGTGAGCGGCGCAGCGAACCCTTGGCGATCGTGGGCATGGGCTGCCGATTCCCAGGCGGTGCGCACGATCCGGACGGCTTCCTTGAGCGGCTCATGGCGGGCTTCGATGCGACCGGCGAGATCCCGGCCGATCGGTGGGATGTGGATGCCTACTACGATCCGGACCCGGATGCCCCAGGTACCATGTACGTACGCCGAGGCGCCTTCCTGACCGCCCCGGTGGACCAGTTCGACCCCGCTTTCTTCGGCATCGCGCCGCGTGAGGCGGACGAACTCGACCCGCAGCAGCGCCTGCTGCTGGCGGTGGTGTGGGAAACGCTCGAACGCGCCGGCCAGGCACCCGAATCGCTGCGCGACTCGGCGACCGGGGTGTTCCTGGGCATGGCCGCGCACGACTGGTCCCGCATGCAGGGCGGTGCTGGCGAAACCATGGGGATCGGGACGTACTACGGCACCGGGTCGGCGCACAGCGTAGCGGCGGGAAGGATCGCCTACCTTCTGGGCCTACGCGGCCCTGCCCTGACCATCGACACGGCGTGCTCGTCGTCGCTGGTCGCCTTCCACGCGGCGTGCCAGAGCCTTCGCGCCGACGAGGTGAAGCTCGCCATCGCCGCAGGCGTTTCGCTGATCCTGGCACCGGATGGGCACGTGATCGCCTCACGCGGACGGATGCTCTCCCGCGTGGGCCGCTGCAGCACCTTCGACGCCGCGGCTGACGGGTACGTGCGCGGAGAGGGGTGTGGCGTGGTGCTCCTCAAGCGCCTCGCCGATGCCCGTGCCGACGGCGACCGTGTCCTTGCCCTGGTGCACGGAACGGCGCTGAACCAGGACGGGCGCAGCGGTGGGCTGACGGTGCCGAGCGGGCGGGCCCAGGAGGACGTGATGGAGGCCGCGCTCGAGGCCTCGGGCCTCCGTGCCGCCGACGTGGGGTACGTGGAGGCCCACGGCACAGGCACGGAGCTGGGGGATCCGATCGAGATCCACGCGCTCGCGGCGATACACCGCGACCGGCCCAAGGACCGGCCGCTTCTGGTCGGCTCGGTGAAGACCAACATCGGCCACCTGGAGGGGGCCGCGGGCATCGCGGGCGTCATCAAGACCGTGCTCGCGCTGCGCTCCGGCGTGGTTCCGCCGCACCTCCACTTCAAGGTCCCCAACCCCCACATCTCCTGGGACGCGGCACCGCTGCGGGTGCCCACCGAACCAACCCCATGGCCGACCCCCGGGCGGCGTATCGCCGGCGTCAGCTCCTTCGGGTTCTCCGGCACCAACGCCCATGTGATCCTGGAGGCCGCAGAGGAGACGAGCGCGACGGGTCCGGCCGACACCGGGCACGCGGAGCCCCTCGTGGTACCCCTCGCAGCCCGCACGCCCGAGGCACTGGGAGAGTTGGCTGCGAAACTCGCCGACCGACTCGACTCGTCGGACCTGGCGGTACCGGACGTCGCGCGGACGCTGGCGCGCGGACGGGCTCATTGGGAGCACCGGGCTGCCGTGATCGCCTCTGACACGCCCACCCTGGCAAAGGCGCTC
>CALKIP010000207.1 GCA_937995995.1 uncultured bacterium | reverse complement strand
GCGTAGAGTTGCTGGACGTCGCTGGTATTGCCGGTCAAGATCCACTCCATCGCACGCCGCCGCGGCACCACCCGTGGCAGAACGATCGATGCGATCGCGGGGATGATCCCCTGTTCGGTCTCCGGGAGTGCGAATGTCGCTTCCTCCGACGCGACGACCAGGTTGCAGCCCAGGCACAGCTCGAAGCCGCCGCCCAGCGCCTCGCCTTCCACTGCGGCGACGGCGATCACGTCCATCATCCGGATCGTCTCGAAGATCCGTGCGTAGACCTGCATCAGTCGCTGAATCCGCTCGCGGGTGTGGTCCCTGAGATCGATCCCCCGCGAGAAGACCTTGTCCGCACCCCGCAGGACCATCACGCTGACCGACGGGTTGCGACGGATCGTGAGGAGCGCGTTGTTGATCTCCTCCATCATATCGATGGAGAGCCGGTTGCCCGGCGCACGGTCGAGGGAGATCGTCGCCACCGGCGGCTGGATGTCGAGTCGAAGGAATCGGTACGTCATGCCACCACCTATGTCGAAAGGAATAGTTGCCGGTCGCCGGGGTCTTCCGGACCACCGGCGCCGGTCCCACCTTCTGACCTTCTAGATCAGGTGCCCGCCGTCGACCGGGATGATGACCCCGGTCAGGTGGCGGGCGAACTCGGAACAGAGGAAAACGACCACGTGGGCCACGTCCTGTGGGTCGCCCAGGCGCCCCAGGATGGTGCGCTCGCGGGCGCGGTCCAGGACTTCGGCAGGTACCCCGGCGGCCAGTCGCGTGGTCCGGATGTAGCCCGGCGCCACCGCGTTGACGTTGATGTTGGACGGACCCAGCTCCACCGCTGCGGATCGGGTCAGCCCCAGCAGCCCCGCCTTCGAGGCGGCGTAGTTGGAGAGCCCGAACTCACTGCGTAACGCGTGAATCGAGCTTACGTTGACGATCTTGCCGTACTGCTGGGCGCGCAGGACCGGCGCGGCCGCGCGAATCAGGTTGAACGCGCCCGTCAGGTTCGTGTCCAGGACATCGCGCCACTGCTCGTCGGTCATCCGCCAGAGCGCCCGGTCGCGCGAGATCCCCGCGTTGTTCACCAGGATGTGGAGACCGCCGAGCTTCTCGGTCGCCTCGTCGACGAACCTGGCCACGGCGTCGGGGTCGCGCACGTCGCACGCACGGCAGAGCACGTTGACTTCGAGCTGCCGCAGCTCCTGCTCGGTCCGCTCCGCTTCCTCCCGGATCCGCTCGTTGCGGCTGTCCAGATAGTTGAAGGCAATGTGGACGCCGTGCTGGGCCAGCTCGAGTGCGATCGCCCGGCCGATTCCCGTCGCGCCGCCGGTCACGATCGCCACGAGTCCGCGGAACTCGCCGTAGACCCGCAGTGGTTTGGGCTGGGTTTCCTTGCCGACCTCGACGAGGAGCTGCTCGAGGGCCTCGTCGACGCCGCGTTCGCTCGAGGTCGCCGGCGCAGGGGGCGCGCCGGGCGCTTCACGGCCGCGCGCCCTCACCGGAGCCTCATCCGGAAGCGCCATCGCTCCCCTCCGTGTTGGGCGGCCAGGGCTCATCCGATCGGATGGGGCAGAATGCGTGTCCCGCCCCCCGGCTGTCAAGCGAGCGGCCCGCCGATGATCCGGAAAGCGTCGCAGCGGCGTCTACGAAACGACGCCGGCCTCGTGCCGCCCTTCCGCGTGGTGCTTGATCGTGTGGCCTTCGACGAGGTAGACCACGTCCTCCGCCACGTTCGTCGCCAGGTCCGCGATCCGCTCCAGGTTGCGCGAGACCAGGAAGAGGTCCATCCCCGGGCCGATCTTGCGGGGGTCCTCCATCATGTGCGTGAGCAGGATGCGGAAGACGTTGTCGTGCAGCTCGTCGACCCGGTCGTCGCGAAGCACGACGTCGCGGGCCAGAGCGCTGTCGGCACGCACGAAGGAGTTGAGCGAGTCCTTCAGCATCTCACTGGCCACCCGCGCCATCTCCTCGATCTCGGGGAGTGCGGGAAAGATTCGCGCCGAGAGCAGGTGCTCGACCTGCTGGGCGATGTTGACCGCGTGATCCCCGACGCGCTCCAGGTCGTTCGAGATCTTCATGGTCATGGTGATCAGGCGCAGGTCCCTGGCCATCGGCTGCTGCAGCGCGAGAAGGTTGATGGCCAGGTCGTCGATCTCGAGCTCGAGTGCATCGATCTCGCGGTCGAGCCGGATGGCGCGCGTTGCCTTCTCGCCATCGCGCTCGAGGAGCGCCCCCACCGCCAGACGCACCGCCTCCTCCGCGCCACCGGCCATCTGCATGAGCAGCGACTTCAGACGCTCCAGGTCCTCGCGGAAGTGGCGCTGCGCCGTCATCCGAACCTCCCGGTGATGTAGGCCTCGGTACGGTCGACCCGCGGGTTCGTGAACACCTCGTTGGTCGGGCCGTACTCGATCAGCTCGCCCATGTAGAGAAAAGCGGTGTAGTCCGAGACCCGTGCCGCCTGCTGCATGCT
The DNA here is from genome assembly GCA_937995995.1 of uncultured bacterium. GTDB lineage: Bacteria > Gemmatimonadota > Gemmatimonadetes > Longimicrobiales > RSA9 > CALBZE01. Next base: position 4,034 of record CALKIP010000207.1, on the reverse strand, counting down.
GTGGGTCACGATGACCACCGTGTAGCTCTTCTTCAGTTCGAAGATCAGATCCTCGATCTTCTGCGTCGCGATCGGGTCGAGCGCCGAGGCCGGCTCGTCCATGAGCAGCACCTCCGGCTCGACGGCGAGGGCGCGTGCGATGCACAGCCGCTGCTGCTGGCCGCCTGAAAGGGCGAGTGCGCTCTCGAGCAGCCGGTCGCTGACCTCGTCCCAGAGCGCCGCCTGCCTGAGCGAGCGCTCGACGAGCTCGTCCAGGTCGCCACGGTAGCCGTTGATGCGAGGGCCGAAGGCGACGTTCTCGTAGATCGATTTCGGGAATGGATTCGGCTTCTGGAAGACCATTCCGATGCGGCGGCGGACCTCGACCGGGTCCACCATCGGCGCGTACAGATCCGCGCCGCGATAGCTCACCACGCCCTCGATCCGTGCGCCCGGCACGAGCTCGTTCATCCGGTTGAAGCAGCGCAGCAGAGTGCTCTTGCCGCACCCCGAGGGCCCGATGAAGGCGACCACGCGGTTCTTCGGGATCCGGATCGAGATGTTGCGGATCGCCGGCGTGTCTCCATAGTACACCGACAGATCGCGGGATTCCAGGACCGCCTCACCCGGCGGCGCCGCTATGGCCTGGGACATTACTGAAGCCTCTTGCTGAATCGATTCCTGAGCAGGATCGCCGCGCCGTTCAACAGCAGCAGCACCACGAGCATCACCAGGATCCCCGCCGCCGCCAGTGCGTGGAATTCGGCCTGTGGACGCGAGATCCAGTTGAAGATCTGGATCGGCAGAGCCGTGAACGCGTCGGTCAGGCGGGCGGGGACGAACGGCACGAAGGCGACCGCGCCGACGAGGAGCAACGGCGCCGCCTCGCCTACCGCGCGCGAGAGCGCGAGGATCGTGCCCGTCAGGATCCCCGGCACCGCCACCGGGAGCACCTGGTGGCGGATCGTCTGCCACCGGGTGGCACCGAGGGCGAGTGCGCCCATGCGGATCGAGCTCGGCACCGCACGGATCGCCTCCTGCGACGCGATGATGATGACCGGCAGGATCAGCAGCGTCAGCGTCAGCGCCCCCGCGATCACGCTGCGCCCGAGTGCGAAGGCCCGCACGAAGAGCGCGAGCCCGAGGATCCCGTAGACGATCGACGGCACGCCGGCCAGGTTCGCGATGTTGAGCTGGATCAGCCGCGTCAGCCGGTTGCGAGGCGCGTATTCCTCGAGCCAGATCGCCGTGCCGACGCCGATGGGAAAGGAGAAGAGCGCCGTCAGCACCAGGATCCAGAGCGAGCCGACGAGCGCCGGCTTGATCCCCGCCCGAGACGCGAAACGCGACGGAAACGACGTGATGAAGTCCCACGACAGCAGCGCCGCGCCATCCCGCCAGACGTCGATCAACAGCACCGCCAGTGCGCCGAGCCCCACCAGCGTGGCCCCGAAGCAGACCGCTGCGAAGACCACGCCGACGCCCCGCCGCACCCGCACCCGCGGCCGGAACTCGCCCCCAGCTCTTTCCCGAGCAGGCAGACTCACCCCTCACCTCCCTCGAGGAGTCCACGCACACCCCAGCTGATCCCGCCCCCCAAGAACGAGGCGCGCCCGAGGGTCGAGGCAGGCCGGAAGGACGAAGCCCGGCCCAGAGCCTCCCCACCCCACCTGGCCCTAGCCCCGCGAAGCTCAGCGAAGCTCATTCGTACACCTCCCGGAACCGCTTCAGCACGATGCCGCTCACGATGTTCATGAGGAGCGTGATCGTGAAGAGCGTGATCCCGACGGCGAAGATGGTCTCGTATTCGATCGAGCCGTACGGCGCCTCGCCCAGGCTGATCTGGACGATGTAGGCCGTCATCGTCTGGATGCTCTCGAGTGGGTTCAGCGTCAGATTCGGCGTCGCGCCCGCGGCGATCGCCACGGCCATGGTCTCCCCGATCGCACGGGAGATCGCCAGGATGAACGACGCCAGGATCCCCGACAGCGCCGCCGGAACGACGGTGCGCGTGGCCACCTCGAAGCGCGTGGCACCGAGTGCGTAGGCGCCCTCGCGCAACTCACGCGGGACCGCGCTCATCGCGTCCTCGGAGAGTGAGGAGACCATCGGAATGATCATCACGCCGACGACGATGCTCGCGCTCGCCGCGTTGAAGACGTTCGTCTCGGGTAGGAATCCTCGGAGCAGCGGCGTGATGAAGGTGAGCGCGAAGTAGCCGTAGACGACGGTCGGGATCCCGGCCAGGATCTCGAGTGCCGGCTTGACCGTGCGGCGGACGCGCTGCGGCGCGTACTCGCTCAGGTAGATGGCGCTCGCCAGTCCGACGGGAAGCGCAACGAGCGCCGCGCCCACCGCGACCAGGAACGAACCGGCAAGCAGCGGCAGCACGCCGAAGTTCTGCGGCCGGAAGAGCGGTGTCCACTTCGTGCCGGTGAAGAATTCGATTGGCGATACTTCGACGAAGAAACCCGCGGCCTCGCGCACCAGCACGAAGACGATCCCCACCGTGGTCAGAACCGAGACGGCCGTACACAGGAACAGGATGGAGCCGACGATCCGTTCCCGGGCCCGCCCCCGGCCCGTCCCCCGCAGCAGGAACTCAGGTGCGCCCGCCTCCTCGGGCCGCCGCCCGGGCCCGCCCTCTACGGGCTCCCTGCCTTCGGGCATGCCGGAAAGAGTCGCACCGGTGGCAGGAGAGTGGGGCAGCGTACCGGCCGCCCGCTCCCCAGGCGACTCGGCCGCGGGCCGCCCATCTCGCGCTCCCGAAGCATCCGGGGGCGCACCCGCTCCCGCACGTGCAAGACCTGGCCGGTCGTCGTTTGCGATCGTCATCCGCCTTCTTCCTGGTCAAGTGCTCGGTGGCTTCTGACCGTGCCGCGTCGGCCACTTTCCGGTGGGCACGAGCTCACCTCGATCCGCCCACGGCCGCATCGACCGCGGCGAGACCTTCCTGGTAGAGGTCGGGCTCGAGCGCCACGTAGCCCACGTCCGCGGCCAACTCCGGCGCCGTTTGCAGGTAGAAGCGCACCACCGCCTCGACCTCCGGGCGCTGCAGCGCCTGCCGGTTCACGTAGATGAAGACCGGGCGCGAGAGCGGCGAGTACTCGCCCGTTCGGACCGTCTCCCGGTTCGGCTGCACACAGCCCTCGCCCGCATCGACACCGAGCAGCTTCAGGCGCTCCGTGTTCTCCTCGTAGTAGGCGAAACCGAAGTAGCCCAGCGAGTACCGGTCGCCGGCGATCCCCTGCACCAGCACGTTGTCGTCCTCACTGGCCGTGAAGTCCGGACGGCTCGCGCCTTCCTCGCCCACGATCTCGGCCGTGAAGTAGTCGAACGTCCCTGAGTCCGTCCCCGGCCCGTAGAGGTCGATCTCCTCGGCCGGCCACCCCGCTCGCACATCCGACCAGCGCCGAACGGCGCTGCCCGGCTCCCAGATCCGACGTAGCTCCTCGACCGTCAGGCACTGCACGAAGGCGTTCTGGGGGTTCGTGACCACCGCGATCCCGTCGTAGGCGACGGGAAGCTCCATGTACTCCACGCCCGCCTGCTCGCACGCCGCCTGTTCGCTCTCCTTCATCGGCCGCGACGCGTTGCTGATCGCCGTCTCACCCGCACAGAAGCGCTTGAAGCCGCCGCCCGTCCCCGAGACGCCGACCGTGACCCGCACGTCGCCGCCCGTCTCGATCATGAACTCCTCGGCCACCGCCTCGGTGATCGGGTAGACCGTGCTCGAGCCGTCGATCTCGACGGAGCCGCTCAGCTCGCCCTCGGGCACCTCGCGCTCGCCGCACGCCGCCACCGCCATCACCAGGGCGGCGGCGAGCCACGGCCGAAGCGTCTTGATTCCCTTGTCCATCATCCTGGAATTCTCCTCCATGGAGCGTCGGTTTTCGGGAAGCTGGCAAGGAGCCGTGACACGGGGGTCACGGCGTTGTAACGAAATCGTCACTCCTCTGCGCTCGAGCGCTCCACACCGTTCCGAAGGACCTCGTCACTGCCCCCCGTGGACTCAGAAATAGAATTGCGCCTGTGCACGAAGCGCATTCTCGGTG
>CALKIP010000206.1 GCA_937995995.1 uncultured bacterium | reverse complement strand
CGGCCACGCGGCCGACGAAGTGGAAAAGGACCGCTTGCTCCTGGAACTGCTGCGCCAACGCCAGGACGACGGCGTGTCGATCGCCTACGCATCGACTCGCCGGAGCGTGGATGCGCTCACGGACCTGATCAACCGGGCCGGACTACGTGCCGCGGGGTATCACGCCGGTATCCCGGGCAGCGAACGCCACCGGTTGCAGGAGGCGTTCATGGACGGCCGAATTCCCGTCGTCGTGGCGACGAACGCCTTCGGGATGGGGATCGACAAACCCGATGTTCGCCTGGTGGTTCATTACGACCTGCCCGGCTCGCTCGAGGCGTACTACCAGGAAGCCGGCCGTGCGGGGCGCGATGGCGGTGCCGCGGACTGCGTACTCCTCCACGCCGAGGGCGATGAGGCGACGCAGTCGTTCTTCATCGACCAGAGCCACCCGCCTCGGGAGGTGGTTCGCGACGTCTACGACGCGGTCCTGTCCGCCGCGGCACGGGCACCGGTCCGGGTCGAAGTGGTGGCGCGTCTTGCCAAGCGCGCCGTGGGCGTGACGCAGGTGGAGGCGGCGTTGCGTATCCTCGAGGATGCTGGCGTCGTCTCACGGCATTCCCGTGGCGGTGCGCCCTGGCTTCGGCTCGTCGCGTCACCCTCCCGAATCGAGCGCGAACTGGCGGGTAGCGGGTGCGAGGCACACCGGCGGCTGCTGGACAGCCTCGTCGAATCCCTCGGGGTGCAGGTGTTGCATCGGGGGGTTCGGCTGACGCCTCAGCACCTCGCCCATGCTGGGTTGGAGCAGGATCGTGTCCATGCGGTCCTCGACGAACTCCAGGACGCCTGCTTCGTGGAGTGGAAGGCGAGGACGGCCGAGACGACGGTGGGGCCTCGGCTCGATGTCGGCTCAGGTCGACTGCCGGTGGACTGGGCGGCGGTCGACGCCGGCCGGGAGCGGGAACTTGAGAAGCTGCGGCGGATGGCGGCGTACGCAACGCACGAAGGTTGTCGTCGGGGGTACGTACTCCGGTACTTCGGCGACCCGGCGGCGATGGAACGCTGCACGGGGTGCGACAACTGCACCGGCGGCCTCGATGTGTTCCCCGGCGGATCGCCCCGTGGTGCGCGGGCGGTCGTGAAGCGGCTCTTTCGGCGGATCATCCGATCCAATAACTTGTGAACGGCTAGAGATACCGTCGAAAGGGATCGGCACATGAATCCGTACCTGAACGAGGAACACGAGCGGCTTCGGGCGGAAGTACGAGAGTTTGCCGAATCCGAGATCGCGCCGGTCGCGCGCGAACTCGACGAGGAGAGCCGTTTCCCCTGGGAGAACGTCCGGAAGATGGCCGATCTCGGCTACTTCGGGATGAACGTTCCGGAGGCCTACGGCGGCCAGGGGCGCGACTACCTGAGTTACCTGCTGGTGATCGAGGAGCTGGCACGTGTCGATGCGAGCCATGCCATCACCATCAGCGCCCACTCGACGCTCGGGATGTCGCCGATCCTCAATTTCGGCACCGAGGAGCAGAAGCAGCGCTACGTTCCCCTGCTCGCGAGTGGCAGGGTCCTCGGCGGGTTCGGACTCACCGAGCCAGGGGCCGGCTCCGACGCGGGCGGCACGCGCACCGTGGCCCGCCGCGAGGATGGCGGGTATCGGATCAACGGAAGCAAGATTTTCATCACACACGCGGGCGTCGGCGAAATCTTCGTGGTGACGGCGGTCACCGATCGTGACAGGGGCGCCCGTGGCATCAGCAGTTTCATTGTCACAAAGGAAACCACCGACCGCGAGGCGGCGGATCGGGTGGGTGTGGGGCACGCCCCGGAGCTGGAGCCGTTTACTCCCGGCGTCCGGGCGGGCAAGAAGGAAGACAAGATGGGGTGGCGCGCGTCCGATACCCGGGAGCTGATCCTGGAGGACGCGAGGGTCCCGGAGGAAAACCGACTCGGGGCCGAGGGCGAGGGGTTCATCAACTTCATGAAGACCCTGGACGCGGGCCGTATCGGCATCGCGGCGCTCGCTCTCGGACTCGCCCAGGGCGCACTGGACCGCTCCCTGCAGTTCACCGCACGGCGTGAGCAGTTCGGCAAGGCGATCCACTCGTTCCAGGGTGTTCAGTTCGCACTCGCGGATATGGCCACCGAGATCGCCTGCGGCCGGCACCTGGTCTATCACGCGGCGTGGCTGAAGGAGCAGGGTCGCCCCTTCACCCAGGCCGCGGCAATGGCCAAGCTCTACACGAGTGAGCTGGCCATGCGTGCGACCACGAGGGCGGTTCAGCTGCACGGCGGCTACGGCTACACCGCCGAGTACCCGGTCGAGCGCATGATGCGCGATGCCAAGATCCTCGAGATCGGTGAAGGGACCAGTGAAGTCCAGCGCCTCGTCATCGCGCGTCACCTCGTAGGCCGTGCCTGAAGCCCCCGCTCGTCCACGCCCCGCCGGACACAGCCGCGGCCCGATGGCCGCAACAGCTCAGCGTATATGAAGCGTGAAATCCTGATTTCGGCCGCGTACCATGAAACACGCGTGGCCATCCTCGAGGACGATGTCCTCGTCGAGTTCATGATCGATCGGCCCGAAGCCGAGCGCATCGTGGGCGACATCTATCTCGGCCAGGTCGAGGCCGTCCTCCCCGGCATCCAGGCGGCGTTCGTCGACATCGGCACCGAGAAGGCCGCGTTCCTGCACGTCTCGGATGTGGCCCGTGACGATGGCGATGGAGAGGATGACGACGATGACGAGGACAGCGACCGAAAGAGCAAGAGTCGCCGCTATCCTCCGATCCAGGATCTGGTCAAGCGAGGCGAGAAGCTCATCGTCCAGGCCACCAAGGAGCCGATCGGAACCAAGGGGCCTCGTGTCACCACGCAGATCTCTCTGCCGGGCCGTTTCCTCGTCTTCATGCCGCACTCCGATCACGTCGGCGTCAGCCGCAAGATCGAGGACCGGGAGGAGCGCGCTCGACTGCGAGCTCTGGCCAAGGAGGTCGTCCCCGAGGGCTCTGGCGGAGTGATCATCCGGACCGTCGGCGAGGAGCTCACCCGCGAGATCTTCGAGCGTGAGTACAAGACGCTGCTCGGCACCTGGAAGAAGATCCAGCGGCGAGCCAAGAGCTCACGGCCGCCCGCCCTCATCCACCGCGAAGCCAAGCTGACGCGCGGCATCATTCGCGACGTCTTCACAGAGAAGGTCGATGCGCTGATCATCGACAGCAAGGAGATCTACAACGAGGTCAAGCAGTACCTCGAAGGCGTGGATCCCGAGCTGTTGAACCGCGTCCACCTCTACACCAAACAGGTCCCGCTCTTCGACGAATACGGCGTTGAGGATTCCATCCAGGAGGCCTTCCAACGTCGTGTGGATCTGCCCAGCGGCGGCTACATCATCATCGAGCCCACGGAGGCACTGGTCTCGATCGACGTCAATACCGGGCGCTACACCGGCAAGAAGGATCCCGAGCAGACGATCCTCAAGACCAACCTCGACGCCGCCCGGCAGATCGCGCGCCAGCTCCGGCTCCGAGACGTCGGCGGCATCATCGTCTGCGACTTCATCGACATGGAGTCCAAGGCGAACCAGGACCGCGTCCTCCAGGAGTTGCGGACCTATCTGAACCGCGACCGCGCCCGGACACGTGCATTCCAGGTGTCGGAGCTCGGCCTCGTCGAGATGACGCGCCAGCGGGTGCGGCCCTCGCTCTTCCAGTCGCTGACCGTGCCGTGCATCCACTGTGGCGGCACCGGCCGCGTCTTCACGCCCGAGACCGTGGTCCGGCGCATCGAGCGCGCCATCCGACGCGCGGCCGGAGAGGGCGCCGAGAAGCAGATCATGATCCGGGTGCACCCGCAGGTCGCACTGCACATCCTCGAGGAGGAGCCGAATTTCCTGCGTCGCCTCCAGAAGGTGTTCCAGATCGACCTGGACATTCGCGACGACCCGCTCATGCGTCAGGACGAGTTCCGCCTGCTGGCCGGTCCGGCGGATACCGACGTGACCGGCAAGTACGCACTCGGGTAGCGGCGCCGTTCGCTCCTTGCAGCGCCCACGGCTCGGGCCTTCGCATTTTTCGCAGCCGGTTGCTCGTGCGGATCGAGGCATGCCGGTGGCTCACGTTTTCACGTGCACACACCCGGCGACGAAGTCGGCCGGGACCGGCCGAACGGGTTGCGGATGCGCGGTGACTTGACAGAGGGCGAGGGATGGGCGATTTTATCGGTCTGTGACCGGGATAGGCATCCGGGCCCCCGCCAGGGCGCTCGGCGGATTTCGCGACAACGACTATGTACGCAATCATTCGCACTGGCGACAAGCAGTTCCGGGTCGAGCCCGGACAAAAGATCCGGATCCCTTCGCTCGACGCGCAGGTCGGTGAGGCGGTGACCTTCCCTGAGGTGCTGATGGCCAGTGCCGATGGTGACGTCAAGGTCGGCACGCCCACGGTCGAGGGCGCCGAGGTGACGGGCGAGGTGGTGGCTCACGGGAAGGGCGAGAAGATCATCGTCTTCAAGTGGAAGCGCCGCAAGAACTACCGTCGCAAGGAGGGGCACCGACAGAAGTACACCGAGGTGCGGATCGGCGAGATCCGCGTCGGGTGAGGAGGCACTATGGCGCATAAGAAGGGCGTAGGCTCGAGCCGGAACGGGCGGGATTCGAACCCGCAATTCCTGGGCGTGAAGAAGTACGGCGGCGAGCACGTCGTGGCGGGGAACATCATCGTGCGGCAGCGCGGCACGAAGTTCCATCCCGGCCGCAACGTGGGTCGCGGACGTGACGACACGCTGTTCGCGCTGATCGATGGCGTGGTGACGTTCGAGCGTCGTGGGCGCCGCAAGCAGGTCTCGGTCTATCCGTCCGAGTAGGCGCCTTCAACGCCGCGAGTTCGTGAAAGCCCCGGCTTCCGAGTGGAGCCGGGGCTTTCTGCATCCGTAAGCGGCGAGTGGCCCCGTTCCTGCGAAATGATCTCGACCGGAGAGTCGGATCAAGGAGGCCGAGCATGGACGGGGAACGGAGGTACCGACGGGACCGCATCGGCGTAGTGCGGAGGAGTGATCTGGAGCCGTACACCGCGCTGCGGTGGGTGGCCTCACTCTTCAAGGCGGCGTCGGTCTTCCTGATCGTGGCCGTGGTGGCCGAGGTCATCGCGGGGCTGCGTATCGAGGGGTGGGCGGCGCTCCCGATCCTGCTCGGCGAGATCGCGCGAACGGCGGTGCTCGCCGTCGTGCTGTGGGGGGGCGGCGATCTCGTACGCCTGATGATCGACATCGGGCACGACATCCGGGCGAACCGGGTTCTGCAGGCACGGCAGCTCGGCCAGAACGCTCGCCTGTACGGACAGAGCACCCAGCCGCCCGGTGAGTCACGTACCCGGCCGCACCGTCTGAGGGTGTCGCGTCGGGAAGAGCCTACGCGTGAGGCCGGTCCCGAGGCGGCGGACTGACGTCCGGCCGCCCATTCGGCGCGTCGGCATTCGGTCGTTTGCGGCGCAGCGCTTCAGGGCGCGCCCACCGGGACCGCCTCGGGGCCGGCGGGCGTCGCCGCATCATCGACGAACGCCGCAGCGTGTTCGGCGTCCTGTGGCCGCGTCAGCAGGCTCACTGCGATGAGTACGGCGGTGTTGACGATCACGCCGAGGATCCCCTCATGGATCTCGAACGGTCGTAGCTCGGGGCGCACGAGGAAGAAGATCGTCGTCACGATTCCGGTCACGAAACCCGCCACGACGCCCTTGGTGGTCGCACGCCGCCAGTAGAGCGCCGCGTACACCGGCGGTGCGAGCTGGTCGATCAGGCCATAAGCCGTCAGCAGAAGCCAGACGAGCGTCTTTTCCTGGATGATCGCGAGGTAGTAGGCGAGCCCGCCAATGGCCACGACGAGGATCCGAATGAGGAGGCGGGCCTGGGGATCGCTCAGTCGCGCGAAGGGGCGTATCCCATCCTCGACGGCGATCGATGCCGCGCCGTGGAGGATCGCATCACCGGTCGACATCGAGGCGGAGAGCGCGCCTGCGCAGAAGAGCCCGACCACCACGGCCGGCAGGCCGGTGCTCAGGATCATGTGCGGCATGATGAAGTCCGCGGACGGTGGCGCGCTCGAGTAGAGGACGCCGGCGAAGCCGATGATGAAGACGGGGATCAGGAAGAGCTGGAAGGTCGGGAAGAGAACGATGGTGCGTCGCAGCGTCTCATCGCTCTTCGCGGTGTACGACTTCATGAACATGTGCGGCCACATGAGGAAGCCGAGCGACGACGCCAGTATCGCCGATGAGTAGGCGCCCCAGCTCCAGCGTTCGCCCACGGCATCCAGCCCGGGAGCCAGGAGCATCTCCGGTCTGGCCTCGGCGATCTGTGCGAACATCTCGCCCACGCCGCCGTACAGCTTGCTCGGAATGTAGAGGCCGAGCGTCCACGCGACGACGAGCATGAAGGCGCCCTGGAAGATGTTCGTCCAGCCGACGGCGGACACACCACTCACCAGGACGTAGATCAGCACCACCGCAGTGGCCAGCGCCGCGCCGAGCCAGAAGGGAATGTGGCCGTCCGTTACGGCGCTGAAGACGATCCCGGCGCCACTCATCTGGACCATTATGTAGGGGACGAACGCGGCGACGGAGACCACGGCGAAGAGGGCGGAGAGGAAGCGGCTCGGGAAACGCCCGGTGACGAGTTGGGCCTGGGTGACGTAGCCGAATCTCCGACCCAGCCGGCCGGCCTTGGGACCGAAGAAGTACCACGGTGCCACGCCAAGTACGCCATAGGCCAGGATGTAGAGCGCCGCGACCCCCCGGGAGTACGCCCACCCCGGCCCGCCCAGGAAGGCGAAGGCGCTGAAGACCGATGCGCCCGTGATGAAGTACATGGCCAATACGCCGAACTGCCGGTCCGCGGCCACGTACCCGGCCACGCTGTGGCTCGCGCGCCGGCCGGCGACGAGGCCGATCACGAGCGTCACGCCCAGGTAGAGGAAGACGACGGTCGTGACGACGACCCACGGTTCCATGGCCTACTCCTCCGTGTCCCCGGACGGTTCTGCACGCCACGCCAATGCGAGGGCAAGGCCGCTCAGGGCGACCCAGAGCGTGACCCAGAAGATCGAGAAGGGCAGCCCGAAGACGAACGGGTGCACCCGGTTGAACGGGATCATGCCGGGAAACGTCAGCGCGAACGTGTAGAGAGCGAAGAAGATCACCAGGAGGCGTCGGGCCATGCGTGCGTTCATCGCGGTCCTCGGGGCTGGGGCTATGGCCGAACCGTCTGACCAGGTTCGGTGGGGCGGCAGGCAATCAGCGCTGGGCGATGTCCCGGAGCGCTCGCGCTGCGGCGTCGAGTGCGGTCGACAACTCGTCGATCAACTCCCTCGTGGCCGATGGCGTGAGGCCTTCCGATCCTAATTGCGACCTCAGGCCGCGGAGCCGACGGGCTGCATGCTCGATGCGGGTCGCCGCGTTCTCCGGTGACTCCGTCGGCCGTTCCTCCTCGCCGAACGGGTTGACTCGTTTGCGCGGGGCGATCGGTTCGTCGCCGAAGGGGTTCTTGTCGGACATCTCTCGACTTCGATCTCAGCGGCCGTGGAACGCCGCCTGTCTCTTCTCCAGGAAGGCCTGCACGCCTTCCGCTCTGTCTTCACTGGCGAACGCGGTCACGAACAGCTCGCGCTCGTAACGCAGCCCCGCGGACAAGGGCATCTCCATGGTGGCGCGCACCGCTTCCTTGGCGAGTCTGAGGGCGACGGGCGACTTGCCGGCGAGCGAACGTGCCAGGTGGTGGGTGCGAGTGGCGAGGTCCCCGTCGTCGACGACCTCATCGACGAGCCCGATCCGCTCGGCCTCGACGGCGTCGATCAGTTCACCCGTCAGGATCATGCGCATCGCCCGGCCCACGCCGACCAGCCGCGGTAGCCGCTGCGTGCCGCCGCCGCCGGGGAGGATGCCGAGGTTGACCTCCGGCTGTCCGAGGCGCGCGGAGCGTGCGGCCAGGCGCAGGTCGCACGCCAGGGCGAGCTCGCAGCCGCCGCCGAGTGCGTAGCCTTTGATCATGGCGATCGTCGGCTTGGGAAAGTCCGCCAGGACCTCGAAGACGCGCCGCCCCTCCATGGCTTCGCGCTGCTCCAGGGGCGTGCGTTCCGCGAACTCCGTAATATCGGCGCCGGCGACGAATGCCTTGTCACCCGCACCGGTGAGGACGACGACGCGCACCTCGGGCTCGTCTTTGAGAAAGTCGAGGGCTTCGACCAGCTCGCGGCGCACTGTGGCGTTCAGTGCGTTGCGCTTGTCGGGCCGGTTGACCACGAGCGTCGCGATCCGGTCTTCGATGCGGAGAAGAAGGGTCTCGTACGGCATCGCAGTCGCCTCCGTTCGCCCGGTCACGGGCGGCTCAGTCGTCCCAGGCATAGAACCCCTGTCCGGTCTTCCGGCCGAGCTTCCCCTCGGCGACCATCCGCTCGAGGATCTCGGGGGGGCGGAACCGTTCGGAGCCCAATGCGTCGTGGAGGTAGCGAGCAATGTCTAGCCTGACGTCCAATCCCACAAGGTCGGTCAGGCGGAGCGGGCCCATGGGGTGTCGGTAGCCCAGCTCCATCGCCTTGTCGATGTCTTCCGGGCTCGCCACGCCCTCCTCGACCATGCGCATCGCCTCGAGGCCGAGGACCACGCCGAGTCGGGAGGAGGCGAAGCCGGGTGCATCGTTCACGACGATCGGCTCCTTGCCGATACGCGTGGCGAACGCGGTCGCCGCAGCGACGACCGCGGCCTCCGTCTGTCGGCCCCGCACGACCTCCACGAGCTTCATGATATGCACGGGATTGAAGAAGTGGAGCCCCACCACCCGGCCGGCGTGTCGGCACGCCTCCTGGAGCCGAGTGATGCTGAAGCTGGAGGTGTTGGTCGCGAGGATCGCGTGCTCGGGCGTGTACCGTTCCAGTTCGGCGAGCACCTGACACTTGAGCGCGAACTTCTCGGGAACGGCCTCGATGACGAGGTCGGCGTCCCGGACGGCGCTCTCCAAATCGGTGTGGCCGGCGATTCTCGTGAGCGCCGCCTCTCGCTCTTCCGGCAGGACTTTCCCACGAGCCACGCCGGCGTCCAGATTCTCGCGGATCCGCTCGAGGCCGCGCTCGACGTAGCTCTCGGTCGTGTCGCGCAGCGAGACGTCGAAGCCCGCCAGGGCGGCCACCTGAGCGATGCCGTGTCCCATGGTGCCGGCGCCGAGCACCGCCACTCGCCGTGTCGCCTGTGTCATGTCGAGCTTCCGGGCCGCGGTCAGCGCTTGCCGAAATGGGGAGCCCGCTTCTCCATGAAGGCCGTGATGCCTTCCCGGAAGTCGGGCGAATCGAAGGCCTCGAGCTGCGCCTGGGTTTCCAGCTCGAGGATCTCGTCCAGCGTTGCGCTCACGCTCTGGCGCAGCGAGCGCTTGACCGCCGTGACCATCTTCCGGGGCCCTGCGGCGACCTGTCCCGCGAGCGCTCTGGCAGCGGGCTCTAGTTCCGCGCTCGGAACGACGCGGTTGACCAGCCCGAGCCGCTCGGCGCGCTCGGCGCTGACCATCCCACCCGTGTAGATGAGCTCGGCCGCGAGTGCGTGGCCGACCAGGCGCGGGAGGAAGAAGCTGCCGCCCCAGTCCGGGTGCAGCCCCACCCTGAGGAAGGTGAGTCCAATGGTGGCCGACTCACTCGCGATCCGCATGTCACAGGCGAGGGCGAGGCAGGCGCCGGCACCGGCGGCCGGGCCGTTGATCGCGGCGATGACCGGCTTGCTCATGCGATCGATGAACGAGACGATGCGCGCGCCCGTACGGACCAGCTCGGCGAACGACTCACGGTCTCCTTCGTCGATGAGCTGGGCCATTACCCGGACGTCACCGCCCGTTGAAAATGCGCGGCCGGCGCCGGTCAGGACGATGCAGCGGACAGCGTCGTCTGCCTCGAGCTCGTGAAGTCCGGCCTCGAGGTCCTCGCGCATGGTTCCCGAGAAGGCGTTCAGCCGCTCCGGTCGGTTGATTCGGATCCAGCCGATCGCGCCGTCCCGCTCGACCTGGATTCCGTCCTGCTTGATGAGGAGTCCGTTGCCGTTACTCATCCATGCCCCCTTCGACGATTGTCGCGATTCCCTGACCCACGCCGATGCACATGCTGGCCAGGCCGTAGCCCCCGCCGCGGCGTCGTAGTTCATGGACCAGGGTCGTCAGTATCCGTGCACCCGAACAGCCGAGTGGGTGACCGAGTGCGATCGCCCCACCGTTCACATTTACCTGCTCGGGATCAAGTTCCAGTTCCCGGACGCACGCCACGCTCTGTGCGGCGAACGCCTCGTTCAGCTCCACGAGCGCGAGGTCGCCTGTGCCGAGCCCCGCGCGATCGAGTGCCCGGTGCGTCGCCGGTACCGGGCCCATCCCCATGCAGTCGGGCTCGACGCCGGCCACGGCCGAGGAGAGGATGCGCGCCAGCGGCCGCAGGCCGAGATCCCGTGCACGCGCCGCCTCGACGATCAGCAAGGCGGCGGCTCCGTCGTTCAGCCCGGAAGAGTTGCCCGCGGTCACCGTCCCGCCCGGTTTGAAAACCGGGGGGAGCGACGAGAGCTTCTCCAGCGTCGTTCCGGGGCGCGGGTGTTCGTCCTCCTCGACCCGCAAGGGCGGTCCCTTGCGCCGCGGCACCTCCACCGGCACCAGCTCGTCGACGAAGCGACCCGTGCGCATGGCATCGGCCGCCCGACTCTGGCTCAGCACCGCGAATTCGTCCTGTGCTTCCCGTGTGATCCCGTAGCGCTCGGCCACCACCTCCGCCGTCTGGCCGAGCGAGATCGTCCAGCGGTCGGGAAGGGCCGGGTTCACGAAGCGCCAGCCGAGGACCGTGTCGGCCACCTCAGGGTTGCCCCGTGGGTACGCGGCATCCGGCTTCAGCATCACGAACGGTGCGCGGCTCATGGACTCGACGCCGCCGGCGATGAACACGTCACCCTCACCCGCGCGAATCGCGTGCAGCGCCGAATTGACCGCCTGAAGCCCGGAGCCGCACAGCCGATTCACCGTCTGCCCCGGAACCTCGATGGGAAGCCCGGCGAGCAGCGCCGCCATCCGGGCGATGTTGCGGTTGTCTTCGCCTGCCTGGTTGGCACACCCGAGGATGACATCATCGACGAGCGCCGGGTCCAGCGATGTGCGCTCGAGAAGGGCACGGAGGGTCGTTGCGGCCAGGTCGTCCGGACGGACCGTGGCGAGTGCGCCGCCGTGGCGGCCGATCGGCGTGCGGACGGCATCGATGATCCAGGCTTCCCTGGAGTGGTGGTGCTTGCTCACGTCGTTCGCTCGCAAGGCAGAAGTGTAGTCGCGGGCAGAGGCGAGGACGTCGGAGGCAGGCTTGTTTCAACCTCGACTCCGCCCACGGCTGCGGCCTCAGTTCAGGTCGACCCAGACGCTCTTGACCTGGGTATAGAGATCGAGTGCGTATCGGCCGAGTTCGCGGCCGTGCCCCGAGTGCTTGTAGCCCCCGAATGGGGAGGCGGGGTCCAGGGGGTGGTAGGTATTCAGCCAGACCGTCCCGGCGGCGAGCCGTCTCGCGACGCGGTGCGCGCGCTTCAGGTCCCGCGTCCAGATCCCGGCCGCGAGACCATAAATGGTACGGTTGGCGAGCTCGACGGCCTCCTCCTCGTCCCGGAACGTCATCGTGGCGAGGACGGGACCGAAGATCTCCTCCTGGGCGATCGTATGCTCCGGGTCGACCCGGTCGAAGATGGTGGGCTGCACCCAGTAGCCCTTCTCCTCGCCCTGGTAGGCCGCCCGCGCGCCGCCGGTCACCAACTCTGCGCCCTCCTCGCGGCCCTTGGCTATGTAGCCGAGGACGCGGTCGAGCTGCTCCTGTGAGACCAACGGACCCATCCGGGTCTTCTTGTCGAGGGGGTCGCCCGGCTGCAGGCGCGAGACCCCAAGGACGAGTCGCTCCAGGAGCGCATCATGGACATCCTCGTGGACCAGCAGGCGTGATCCGGCCGTACAGCACTGGCCGGCGTTGTAGAAGATCCCGGCGAACGCCCCCCGTGCGGCGGCATCCAGGTCTGCATCCTCGAAGACGACGTTGGGCGACTTGCCACCGAGCTCGAGCGAGACCGGCTTCAGTGTGTCCGCCGCCTCGCGCATGATGACCTTGCCGACCTCGGTCGAGCCGGTGAAGGCGATCTTGGCCACATCGGGGTGCCGGACGAGCGCCGCGCCGGCGGTCTCTCCCATCCCGGGGACCACGTTGAGCACTCCGGCCGGAAGTCCGACTTCATGGGCGAGCGCCGCGAGCTCGAGGGCAGTGAGCGGCGTCTGCTCGGCCGGCTTCAGGACGACCGTGTTCCCGCACGCCAGGGCAGGGGCCACTTTCCAGGCGGCCATGAGGAGCGGGAAGTTCCACGGGATGATCGCGCCCACGACGCCGAGCGGCTCTCTCACCGTGTAGTTCAAAACGTTCCCCCGGACGGGGATCGTCTCGCCCTCGATCTTCGTCGCCCACCCGGCGAAGTAGCGGAAGGTGTCGACCACCTCGCGCAGGTCGATCATGGACTCCCGGATCGGCTTTCCGTTGTCCAGCGACTCCAGTCGCGCGAGTTCGCCGGCCCGTGCCTCGATCGCATCGGCCAGCTTCCAGATCAGTGCGCCGCGCTGGGCCGCGTTGAGCCGGCTCCATGGCCCGTCGAACGCCTCGCGCGCCGCCTGGACCGCCGCATCGATGTCCGCCGTGCCCGCCTCGGGCACCCTGGCGAGGACTTCACCCGTCGCCGGGTTGCGCACCTCGAAGCTCTGCCCGGCGGCGCTTTCCACCCACTCGCCGCCGATGTAGAGCCGATCGGGTGCCTTGCGCTCGATCGGAATCGCCGTTGTCGACATGGCGCCTCACTTTCCGCTGAACTGCGGCTGGCGCTTCTCGACGTACGCGCTCAGGCCCTCCCTCGCATCATCGCTCTGGAAGAGAAGTTGCTGGAGCTCGCGCTCGACCGCCAACCCCTCGCCGATCGGAAGCTCCGCGCCGGTCTGGACCGCCCGCTTGATATGGCCGACCGCCTTCGCCGCGCGATGCGGGGGCGTGAACTGGCGCGCGTACGCCAGGACCTGCTCCATGAAGGCGTCCCGACTGTCCGCATCGTAGATGTCATCCACGATGCCGAGCGTCTTCGCCTCGTCGAAGTCGAAGGTGCGGCCGGTGACCATGAGATCGATCGCCTTGGCCTTGCCGACCAGCCGGGCCAGACGCTGCGTGCCGCCCGTGCCGGGGAGCACGCCCAGATTCACCTCGGGTAGCCCGATCTTGCCGCCGCCCCGACGGGCGATCCTCAGGTCCGCGGCCATCGCGATCTCCAGACCGCCGCCGACGGTGTGCCCGTTCAGCGCCGCGATCACCAGCTTCGGCGTCTGCTCGAGCCTGCTCAGCGTCTCGTTGGCGTGTAGACAGAAGTAGTACTTGAAGGTAGGCGTCACCGAGGCCAGCATCGAGATGTTCGCACCGGCCGAGAAGAACTTCTCGCCGGCGCCGCAGAGCACGATCACCGAGACGTCCTCGTCCATGCGCGCACGCAGGATCGCCGCGTCGAGCTGCTGCATCATCTCGTAGGTGTAGGTGTTCGCCGGAGGATCGTCCAGCGTGAGGATCGCCACGCCCGCCTGCGTCTCGTAGTGCACCAGCGTCGTCGAGTCCTGCCCGGTCTTCATCACCTTCGCCATGTGCGCCTCCTCTCGGGTCACCGCGACGTCCGGGATCCCCCGGCTTTCCGGGGGGCGAGCGCCGCCTCTGTCCGCCAGATCGAGGGCCTGGCCTCCTCGGCCGGGTCCGGCTCCGTAACCGTCCACGGCATCCGGGAACCGCCCGCCAGGAACCCACGAAGGAACAACCGGCTCATGTCGTCCGCCAGCTCGGTCACCGGCACATCCCGATCGACATGGTACCAGTTGTAGATCCAGTTCAGCATGCCGAAGAGCGAAAACGTCGCCACCCGGAGGTCGATCGGGCTGTCCTCGGGCCGGAGCGCGGCGAGGATGTCCGTACAGATCTCGGTGTAGCGGCGCTTGACTGCATTCACGCGTCGACGATACTCGCCGCCCAGCGAGTCCGCCTCGTGCGAGAGGACCTTCATCTCCTTCATGTTGCCCACGAAGTAGCGAAGATGGTTCTCCACGAACAGGCGCAGTCGATGCGCCGGATCATCGACCCCGTCGAGCAGTCGTTCCACGTTGTCCAGCACCGTCTCGAAGCAGTGATGCTGGATCAGGTAGAGGAGCTCTTCCTTGCTGTCGAAATAGTAGTAGAGGCCGGAAAGGCTGATGCCCGTAGCACGGCTGATGTCACGAACACTCGCCTGGTGGTAGCCCTTGTCGGCGAAGATCGCCGACGCGGTACGAAGGATCAACGCGAGCTTGTCGTCGTAGGTCGGTCGTTCTTCTTTCATGCACTTCCTTCTGATCGTTCGAACGTCCGTCCGTGAAGCTAGATCGCGGGGAAGATCGGGTCAAGGTGCACCCGGTGGCGCCTGGACGATCTTGTCGGTGGCGGCGCTGCAGCGTACTTTCCGTCATGTGGCTGATTCCATCCCGACGCGCCGATCCATGATCCGATCCCCCTCACGCCTCGCGTCCCGTTTCGTGCTCTCCGCTGTCGTCGCCGTCGGTCTCACGGGCTGCGACGACGCGTCGACGGGGCCATCCGCGCTGGTGGTGGCGGCGGAAACGGAGGCGGCGCTGAGTGTGTCCGGCGCACTGCCGACGCTCCCGATCGTCGTGGAGCGGGCTGTCGGGCGGATCGACGTGGAGCCCGAGGCGGCGAGTGCACTCGAGTGGGCGCGGTCGCTCTGGGTCGATGCCGAGGCCGCACCCGATCCCGCCGCGGCCGAGGCGCTCAGGCGCAGTGCCTACGAGGCGGCCGCACCGGTTCTTGCACGCACGTTGAAGCCGGAGGACATTGCGGCGCTCCGCGAGACGCTCGACCATTGGGTCGAGGCGGCCGGCACCGCCGCGAACGGCGCGGAGCTTCCCGAGGTCGAAGCCGCGCTCAGGGCCGGCGCCGCACTCCTGGCTCACGCGGGCCGCCTGGAGCGGCAGGGTAGGGTGGAGCAGAGCGTACGTGCGTTGCTCGAAGCCAGTGACCGACTGCGCGAGACCACGCCGCGGGCCGTGGCCCGTCGCCTGATCCAACAGGCGCGGGAGCGGCTGGCCTCGGCCGATGCCGACCGGATCGGCGAAGTCGACCGCCGGCGCGCCGAGCGGCTGCTGAACGGCGCCCGCGAGGCACTGGACGGTGGCGATACCGTACGCGCGATCCGCCGAGCGTATTACGCCCGCCAGCTCCTGACTGCCCGGTGATCCGACCGCCACGGCGGAGCGCGTGCGGCACCCTCGAGTCGACAGCCGGGTACAAGAAATCATGAACATTCGAGCGAAAATCCGAGCAATCGGCAGATGCCGCGCCTCGTGGTCCAGACGACTGCGGGTCACGGCGTCGGCATTCGCCATCGCACCCGTCGTCGCGCTGACGGCTTTCGCCCCGGTGTCGCTTCAGGAGGCGCTCCAGGAGACGCCGATTGAGGCGGCCACTGTGGCATCGGACGGTCCCATCTACCGTGTCCCGGTCACGGACGTGATCGAACTCGGCCTCGCTCCGTTCGTCGAGCGCAGCCTGAAGGAAGCGGAGGCGGTGGGCGCGCGTGCCGTGGTCCTGGACATCAATACGCCGGGCGGACGGGTGGATGCGGCGCAACGGATCGTGGATGCCATCAAGGCGTCCGAAGTGCCGGTGTACGCCTTCGTAAACCCCCGTGCCTTCTCGGCGGGAGCGCTGATCGCTTTGGCGACCGACGGCATCTACATGGTGCCCACAGCCGTGATGGGCGCGGCCACGCCCGTGACCGGCGAGGGAGAGAAGGCGCCGGAGAAGATCGTGAGTGCCATGCGCAGCGAGATGCGCGCACTCGCCGAGGCACGTGGGCTGGACCCCCGCATTGCCGAGGCGATGGTCGACGAGGAGATCTCAATCGAGGGGGTCGTGGAGCAGGGCAAGCTGCTCACCCTCACGACGGATGAGGCCGTGGCTGTCGGCTACGCCTCGGAGGTCGAAGACTGGGATCATCTGGTCCAGGCATTAGGGCTGGAGGGCGCACCGGTTCATGCTACCGAGACGAACTGGGCCGAATCGCTGGTCCGGTTCTTCACGAACCCCGCCGTCGCCCCGCTCCTGCTCTCCCTGGGCTTCCTTGGGCTCCTCGTCGAGATCAAGACGCCCGCATTCGGGCTGGCGGGAGTGGTCGGACTGACATCGCTCGGCCTCTTCTTCGGCAGCCACTACATCGTCGGGCTCGCCGGCTGGGAAGAGATGATTCTCCTCGTCGTGGGACTCGTCCTCCTCGGAGTGGAGATCTTCGTCGTGCCCGGCTTCGGCATCTTCGGCCTTGCCGGCGCTGCCGCAGTCATGGGCGGGATCTACCTGAGCCTGGTCGGGCAATTCGCGACCGGGGTCGACTACAGCAAGGCCGCGGGCGTCGTATCGGCTACGGTCATGATCGTCATGGTGAGCGCCTGGGTGCTGATTCGGACGCTGCCGCGCAACCGTCGGCTGAAGCGCTCGGGGATCCTCCTCGACGACCGGACCGGCCGGGAGGTCGGCTACCTCTCGTCGGATGTGCGCGATGACCTGGTCGGGAAGTGCGGCGTAGCGCTCACCGATCTGCGGCCCGCAGGTACGGGGGAGTTCGACGGCGAGCGGCTCGACATCGTCGCCGAAGGCAGCGCCTGGATCGCTCGCGGGTCGCCGATTCGCATCATCCGCTCCGAAGGCTACCGGCACGTGGTCCGGGCCGAGGGGTAGAATACCGTCGGAATCCATCGAAACTCACTCGGAGAAATAGCCCAAATGGAAGGACTTCTGTTGGTCTCCCCGGCGATCATGATCATCGCCGTCGCGCTCCTGCTGGTCCTCCTGTGGGCCGTGCCGGTCCGGCTGTGGATCGAGGCGGTCTTCGCCGGAGTACGTGTCGGGCTGGGCGACCTCATCGGGATGCGGCTGCGAAAGGTGAGTCCGGCCGCGGTGATCCGCCCCCTGATCGCGGCGACCAAGGCAGGGATCGAGTTGAGCACGAGGCAGCTCGAGGCCCATTTCCTGGCCGGCGGGCATGTGGACCGAGTGGTCAAGGCGCTGATCAGCGCGGACAAGGCCAACATCGACCTCACGTTCGAACGCGCCGCCGCCATCGACCTGGCGGGGCGTGACGTGCTCGAGGCCGTGAAGGTGTCGGTCAACCCGAAGGTGATCGAGACGCCGAAGGTCTCTGCCATGGCCAAGGATGGCATTCAGCTCATCGCGACGGCCCGGGTGACGGTCCGTGCGAACATCCACCGCCTGGTCGGTGGTGCGGGTGAGGACACGATTCTCGCGCGTGTGGGCGAGGGGATCGTCTCCACGATCGGCTCGAGCGAGTCGCACAAGGCGGTGCTCGAGAACCCGGACAACATCTCGAAGACGGTGCTGGCCAAGGGGTTGGACGCGGGGACGGCGTTCGAGATCCTCTCGATCGACATCGCGGACGTGGACGTCGGCAAGAACATCGGCGCCGAACTCCAGACGGACCAGGCCGAGGCGGACAAGCGGATCGCACAGGCGAAGGCCGAGGAGCGCCGCGCCATGGCCGTGGCCGCAGAGCAGGAGATGAGCGCCAGGGTGGAGGAGATGCGTGCCCGCGTAGTGGAAGCGGAGGCACAGGTCCCGCTCGCCATGGCGGAAGCCTTCCGACAGGGCAATCTCGGTATCATGGACTACATGCGGTACCGGAACCTGAAGGCGGACACGGAAATGAGGCATGCGATCGCCGGCGGCACGGACACGGATGATGTCGTGAGCGAGGGCGGCTGATGGAGGATCTCTTCACCCTGGTCGTGATCGCCTTCGTCGTCCTTTCCCAACTGGGTGGACTGCTCACGAAAAAGAAGCCGGGCCCGCAGGTGCCGCCACAGAGGCGGCCCGAGCGGCCTCGGGAGCAGCCCGCGGGTTGGGAAGAGGACGCGGCTGGCGAGCCTGTGGCCGTGGCGTCCGGCCAGGGTGATGAGGGACGTGCGGCATCGGAGATGATCCCGGACGACCTCTGGGAAATCCTGACCGGCGAGCGTCGGCCGACTGCGCACGTGCCCGAACCCGAATCCGAGTTCGACCCCGAGGATTCGGATTCCTACGACGACGAGGTGGAGGAGTCGGAGCACGCGTACGCGGAGCCGGTTCTCTTTGAGCAGCCGGTCGAGCGTGAGGTGCCTCACGTCATCTCCCTCGAGACGCTGCCACCGCCTCCCGAAATACGCCCCCGCCAGTTCCACGAGAGACTCGAATCGCTTGCCACTCGCCGGGAGACTCGACGGGTCGAGCGCGATCCCTGGCGCCTGGACGGACGGCGAAATCTCCGTCGAGCCATGGTCCTGCGCGAGATCCTCGGGCCGCCCAAGGCACTGGAGTAGCGCGCCCGGCTGTGTTATCTTTCCAGGGGTCCGGTGCCAACGCGCCGGACCAACGCCGGGGTGGCGGAATTGGTAGACGCACTCGACTCAAAATCGAGCGGGTTCACACCCATGCGGGTTCGAGTCCCGCCCTCGGCATGTACAGCGCCTCCGGAGTACGGCTTCGGAGGCGCTTTTGCCATGAATGAACGCGGATCGGGTAGCTGCGTCCCGGGGAGGGTACGACGGTCCGATCCCCCACCGATTCCGCCACCTACGAGCACCGCCCCCCCCGTGCTCGTGGCCACCCGAGGACCGTGGCGTGCCCTTCGAGCCGCGCGGCACGTGCATTGCACCTGCAAAAGGGACCACTGCAAGTCTCGCCGTTACCAGGGTTCACCGTCTGCACGGAGGCTCGTCGATGATTTTCAGTCTCTCGATGTTTCCCGTCGGCGCCAGTGATTCGCTTGTCGATCCGGTATCCGAGGTAATCGACGAGATCGATCGCGCGGGGCTGTCGTACCGTGTCACGGGAGCGGACACGGTGATCGAAGGTGAGTGGGATGAGGTGATGCCGGTGATTCGTGGTGCAGAGCAGCGTTTGCGCCAGAAGCACGACCGGGTGTACATGGTCCTCACGGTCGACGACCACGAGGGAGGAGAGAACCGGCTCCAAGGGGCGGTTTCGGACGTGGAGCAGAAACTCGGTCGCTCGATCCGTCATTGAGCATGCGCGCGCCGCGTGTCCTGATCATCATGCCCGAGGACTGGCCCCGGGCACTGCTCCGCACCCGATTGCGGGACCGTGGCTACGATGCCGTTGCCGCCCCAAGCCTCGCCGCGGCGACGGTCTATCCACCCGTGGATCCCGAACGAGGCCCTTTCCGTCTCCTGATCGTGGAGCAGGAGGCACTCTGGCAGGATCGTGACCTGCTCGGACACTTCATCGATCAGCACCCGGAAACGCGCGTCCTCCTGATCGCACAGCCCACGGGCTCGGTGCCCCCGGGCCCGTGGGCTGCGGTGGTTCGTCGGCCCGTCCAAAGCGGAGAGGTGCCTCGTGCCGTCGAGGCGCTGATTCCGCAGGCAGGGTCGGGGGTCGTATCGGGCGAGTCGGGCTGGGGTGATCGGGGGGCCTGATGGCCAAGGCCGAGCAAGCACGGGAAGTGGCGACGGACTACCTCGTGGATGCGGATCGCTGGGGCGCGCACAATTACCAACCGCTCCCCATCGTGCTCAGCCGCGGCGAGGGCGTGTGGGTGTGGGATGTCGAGGGGCGTCGCTACCTCGACATGCTATCGGCTTACTCCGCTCTGAACCAGGGACATAGGCATCCGCGAATCATCCGGGCGCTCCATGAGCAGGCCGACCGCCTCACGCTCACGTCGCGGGCGTTCCACAACGATCAGTACGCCCCCTTCCTGCGCGAGTTGTGCGAACTGTGCGGGTACGAAAAGGCGCTTCCGATGAACACGGGCGCCGAGGCGGTGGAGACCGCCATCAAGGCGGCGCGCAAATGGGGGTACCAGCACAGGGGCGTGCCCGATGGCCACGCCGAAATCGTGGTCTGCGACGGAAATTTCCACGGCCGGACCACGACGATCGTCGGCTTCTCCTCTGAGGCCGGGTACCGCGAGGGGTTCGGTCCGTTCACCCCTGGTTTCCGGCGCATACCCTACGGCGATGCCGCTGCACTGGAGGGTGCGATCGGCGAGCACACCGTCGCCTTCCTCGTGGAGCCGATCCAGGGAGAGGCCGGCGTGGTCGTGCCCCCGGAGGGCTATCTGCGCCAGGCGGCAGAGCTCTGCAGTCGACACGGCGTGCTTCTCATCGCCGACGAGATCCAGACCGGCCTCGGCCGGAC
>CALKIP010000205.1 GCA_937995995.1 uncultured bacterium | reverse complement strand
CTTGACCGATCGCACCGGCTCGTTCACATCGAGCACTGACGCGTTCCGACCCAGAAACGGCACGTAGCGACTCGCCAGACGAAGCTTCAGCCCCGCCGGAAGCGCGCCAGACAGCGCCATGCTCGACACGGAGCCGTACCGCACCGGGTGTGCGCGTCCGCCGCGCCAGAGCGCATCCCGCCCCGGCGCACGCACGAGCAGGTCTCCCGCACCAGCCTCCCGGGCCAGGCGAAACGTTTCGCTGTAGTAGGAACCAAGGAGCTGGACGGCGACGTCCAACCGGGCGCCATCCAGTCCATCCGTACGCAGTCGGCCGCCCGGCTCCTGGCGGCGCTCGTACAGCGTGACCTCCACGCCGGCACCGCTCAGCGCCCACGCCGCCGCGAGTCCCGCGGGGCCGGATCCCACGACCGCCACATCCCGATACGGCTTCGTCATTCCTCCCAAATGCGCCAGAACGGGCTGCCGTCGCCCAAAGGCCGATCGACTTCCAGGCGGTACAGCAGCTCCAGGCGACGCTCCAGATCCCCGACCCGCACCGGAAGCACCAGACGGTACTCGCACCCATCGCATAGCGGGATGAGCGGCTCGCCGACGCCGATCGTCGTCACTGCCTCGGGGATGAGCGCCCGGGACGTACGATGCCCCGGCTCCAGCCGCTCCACAAGGGGCGACGGCGGCACGTTGCCTGGGTCCCTCGCCGCATCCACCGCAGCCGACCCGGTGCCCGCCCTGCCCTCTCCACCCCGTGACGCGGCCAGGACCCGCCGCACGGAATCCGTCGGGAGCAATCGTATCCGCCCGCCCTCCGGCGTCTCCAGGTACGCCGCGCCCCAGTCCACCTCGACCGGGAGCGCCCCCGTGCTCTCCACGCCCAGCCGCGTGAAGAGTTGGTAGTGCCCGCGTACCGGCTCGCCATCGGGCCCTTCGATCTCGTACGGGAACACGGAGACGGGACCCGCCACCACACGCACGCCATCGATCGACGCGCTGAGGCGGTCCCCCCAGTCCTGGTCCGGAAGGACCGGCCGTGCCTGGTAGTCCGTCACGCCAACAGCGCGACATCCAAAGACCACCACCAGCGACAACAACAGGACCCCAGGGCTTCCGTTCACTCCAACGCTCACCCCTTCTCTCGCTCGGCTTGGAGAACACCGGGCCACGCAGAATCCACGCCCTGCACCCACCACAGAAAAAGCCCGTGGGCCGAAGAGCCCACGGGCCGTGCATTCTGGCTGCCCCGCTTCTACACGGTCGATGTCTTCCAGCGGCCGAACGGCAGCGTCGGAAGGGGGCGGACCTTGCCACCCCAGATGAACGCCGCGATGACCGGCGGGCGAGCCGGCTCCATTCTATCCCGAACCAGAATCCCAGCCGCCTCGTCTTCCTTCCGATCGCTCGGCCGCGACACCTTGTCGATCGTCGTCATAGGACACCTCCATCGAGTACGACGAATCCAAACGTCCCCTGGAAGAAAGCAGGCGGCGTACCCGAACGGTGTTCGCCGCACAAATCATTGCTGTGATGGACGTTACGATGATCAGAACGATTCTGGATCGTTGGAATGTGTACTCTCGGGAGGTCGATCGGGCGTGTCGTTCTGACACGAGCGTAGCCACTGGCGGTAGCTGGGGAGCCGGAGACGTCGGAAGACGAGGGTGTCGACGGCGTCGCGGAGCAGGATCTCCGTCAGCGGATACTGGCCGTCACTCGTGTCGAAGAGCGCTGCGACCGCCTCATCGGCAAGCTCCAGGAGCTCGTCACGACGGAGGCTGGCCTTGTGCTCTTCGATCTGCTCCTCGACCCAGGCGAGATAGCGTCGGCGGGGGGATGATTGCGGGTCAGCCATGCCGCCGCAAAGTGTACGCGGCGAGCGTCGACGAAACAAGGGCGGTGTGTTGAGACGGCACCCGGGCGCTCTGGCAGGCCGCCTATCACTTCGCCCGCGCCGTGCATCTCAGGGCGAGCCGCCCCCAACGTGTGACCCGGCGGGTCGCGCAGTGCAGCGTGCGCAGAAATCCGGGCCCTTGCGGTCGGTGTCCTCGATGGTCTCGGAGAAGTGCATGACGCACTCGGCATCGGGGCAGTGCGCGAGGCCCGCCACGTGGCCGAGCTCGTGGACGGCCTCGATCAGCACCCGTCGATGGAAGCGTTCCGGATCGTCCTCCTCGCCGTGGAACGCTCCCCGCAGCCGCGCCAGGCTGATGAGGGCGCAGCACCCGCCGACGGTGGCCTGGCCGAAGATGAAGCTGAGGCCGGGGACGAAGATATCGGCGTCCACGATCCCGAGCAGCCAGAGGTCGTCCCGGCGTCTGCCCACCAGGGCGTCCAGAATGGCATCCGCCTGGACCTGGCCTCGCGCCTCATCGTACCACGCGGATCGAAGCGGCACGGACTCGCCCACTCGCACCCGAGGTCCGAATCGCTCGGGCAGTTCCCCCATCAGGCGGTCGAGCACCGCGCGTTCGACCTCACCGACCGGCACCAGTTCGATCTGCTCGGGCGTGTTCTGGAGGTTCAATCGATCGAAGTGCATCACTGGAAACGCATCCCCGTTCCTGTCCGCAGGAAGAGGGAGCAAGTCCAGTGCCCCGCAAAACCCCGGAGTTGGGCCGCAGGATCACGAGCCGGACAGATCGTGCAGGACGGATTCGGCGGTCAGGATGGTTTGTGCGATCTCGACCATCGGCTGGCTGCGCCGCTGGCTCTCCTGCTGCAGGAGCCGATAGGCGCCGTGCTCACTGAGGCCGCGCGCCTGCATGATGACGCGCTTGGCCTGGTCGAGGAGTTCGCGTTCTTCGATCTTGCGCCGAATCCTCTCCGCATCCTCGCGGAATTCGAGCCACTCCTTGAAGCGGGCGCCGGCCACTCCGATGGCCGGCGCCAGGTCCTCGAGGGAGACGGGCTTCACGAGGAAGTGGAATACCGGTGCACGGACCGCCTGGTCCACGTACTCCGGTTCGCTGAACCCCGTGAGGAGGATGATCGGCACCGGCCTGTGGCGTACGATCTCCTCCGCGGCTTCCACACCCGACATGGCCGGCATGCGGATGTCGAGAAGGGCGAGATCGACGGGGGTACGGCTGGCCAGTTCGACGGCTTCACGCCCATTCCGGGCCGGCCCTACGATGGTATGGCCGAGCGCCTCGACCTGAGAACGAAGGGCCAGGGCGTTCAGCGCTTCGTCCTCGGCAATGAGGATCCTGAGCGACATCGCCATGATGCACTCCGGGGAGAAGGAATATCACATTCCTCGCCGGATTCGCGCATGCAAATTCAGTGCCGCTGCAAGCCGTTGCGGGCGTTGAGGACACCGGTTTGGCGCCCCCGCCTCCGTGTCGCTGTGCCTTCTTGTGGAAATGAATCAGCGGATGGGGATGACCGTTCGAAGCCCTTCGCGCAGTGCGTCGGGCCTCCAGAACCCTAACCCTGCGTCGACGCAATCTCCTTGTCGGCGTCGCCGACCACGACGGCGGGAAAGCCGGCGGCTTGGAGGCGGCGGGAGAGCGCCTGGGCAGCGGCGGAGTCCGGGAAGCGCCCCGTACGCACTCGCAGGAGTCCGCTACCGGGGACGCGAATGATGCGGGCGTCGTAGCCGGCCTTTCCGAGCCTTTCGGCCAGGGCTTCGGCGCCGCTCGCCTGTCGGAAGGCACCGGACTGGACGGCGAAGCGACCCGTGGCAGTCGTGGCACCGTCCTCTCCGGGCCGATCCGCCGTATTCGTGGGCGAGTCGGCCGCAGCGACGCCCCCACCCGCCGTGCCTGTGCCGGCCGAGTCCGGAGCATCGGAGCAGGAGACTTGTTCCTCGTGGCGCAGGAGGGAGAGGACCACGGCGTCCGCCGCGCTCTGGAGGCCGTTTCGGGCCGTGTGGCAGGCCGCATCACGATGGCCATCGAGCCGGAGGGCGCGGGCGAGCCATATGCGTCCCGTGAGGCGGTGCGGGCTGCCGGGGTAGTCATCGACGAGGCGCTGGAGGTAGAGGATCGCGCGATCGATGTCGCCGCTGGCCAGGAGGCCCTGGCCGAGGGTGAGGAGTGCGAGTGGCGCGTAGGGCGAGGTCGGGTAGCCGAGCGCCACGGTGAGGTAGTCCTTCTCCGCGGTGCCGGCGTCGCTGGCCAGGCGGGCACGCAGGAGGAGGGCACGGGCACGCTCGCCGGGTGAAGCCCCGTGCCCCTCGTCGTTCGCCTGTGCCCAGCGCTCGAGCCGGGCGCGGGCCTGCGCGTAGTCGCCGGCCTCGATGAGGGACTCGACCTGTTCGAGTTCCTCGGCCTGCCGCGCCAGAGCGGGCGGAGCTGCGGCGAGTGCGACGACGAGGAGGCAGAACGTCAGGCGGCACATGGCTCGGTCAGGCGCGCCTGGAGGCGCAACAGGAGCTCTTCAATGACCTGCTCATCACCGAGAGAGGCGGACTTGAGGAGGCGGTCGGCACGCAGCAGATCTTCGAGTGCGGCGTCCAGCGCCTCGGCGGTCCAGTTCCGGGCCTGGGCGGCGATGCGCCGGGCGAGCCAGCGCTGGTGGTGCGGCAGCTCGGCCTCGAGCCCGCTCTGGCCGCCGGCAACAGCCATGGCCATACGCAGGAACTGGGTGGCGAGTCCGATGACGAGGCCGACCCCGTTCTCGCCCGAGTCGAGGAGCACAGGCAGCGCGGCACGCGCCTGTTCGAACTTCGCCTCGCCCACCAGGTCGAACCACTCCCAGCGGTTCTGGTGCGGAACGCTGCCGACGGCGGCCTCGACATCGGCCGTGGTGATACGGCCCCGGTCGGCGACGAAGTCGCGCAGCTTGGCGAGCTCGCGGCTGAGCACGCCCATCTCGGGGCCGACCGCTGCGGCGAGCGCTCGCGCGGCGGCCGGCTCGATCTCGATCCCCTCGGCCTCGGCGCGCTCCATGAGCCAGCCGGGCACGTCGCCGGCGGCGAGGCGCGCGAACTCGACCGAGCGGGCCTTGCGCTTGAGCACCTCGTAGAACTTGGCGCGGCTACGCTCCGGGAGTTGTGCGACGAGGATGAGTGCGAGCCCGGGCACCGGGACATCGAGCAGGTCTTCGACCACGGCGCGGGCTCGGGGCGAGCCGGCCAGCCCCTGGGCATCGCGCACGACGACGACGCGCCACTCGGCCATCATCGGTGGCGTCTGGATCACCGAGGCGAGCGTTTCGACGTCGAGCTCGGTGCCACGAAGCTGGTCCAGGTTGAAGTCGCGGGTCGCCGGGTCGAGGTGCTCGTCGACGATCCGGGCGGCGACTTCCTCCTTCTGGAACTCTTCATCTCCGAAGAGGAAGAAGACGCCGCCTCGCTCGCCCTTGGCGATGGAGCGCAGTAGCCTGTCGGGACTGGATACGGGCATGGGCCGCGATCAGTCGCGGCCCGTCCGTGTGTCCGAAGGCCGCGTCAGGATGGTGGTGCGCCGGAACGACGGCGCATCGACGATCAGGGGAGAATAAGGGCCGGGCGTCCGAAAATCCACTCGACGCACCGTGCGGAAGTTGGACACCGTCTGGGAAGTCGCCATTCCGTTCCACCACCACGCCGAAAGCGCGGGGTCGGACGGCCCGAAATCCTCGCCGACGCCCCATGCGGAAGAGCGGATCTCGATGCGTGGCAGATCCTTCGCCTCTGCCGCGAGCTGGACCGAGCCACCACCCGCAATCGATGGCGCTTGCCGGCCCACGGACTGGATCGATCCACTAGCCGGCGTGACGAGGTCCGTTTCGGGAGCCGCCGCCTCTGCCACCGCCTGGTCGGCGATGGCGGCCTGCTGCTCGCCGAGCCCGAGGCGAAGGAGCGGGCTCCACGCCAGGACGGCGAGCGCCCCCGCGACCGCGAGCGAGGCAAGCGCGCCGACACCCGCCGGCCGCGCCTCCGAGCGGCGCTCCTCTTCGAGGTGGAAGATTCGGTGCTGCAGTCGGGGGAAGAAGTCCGAAGACGGCTCGACCTCCGGCAAGCGGTGAAGCAGCCGCAGCCCACTGCGCACGACCCGGTCATAGCGCGCGCACGACGGGCAACTGGCCGCGTGTGCCTCGCAGTGCGACGCCTCGCGGGGATCCAGCTCCCCGTCCATGTACTCCGAGTGTCGCGCCAAGAACTCCTGGCAGGTCATCGCTACTCCGTCGACCACGGTTACTCTTCCCTTCCGGTCCATAGCGAGCGGGCCACCTCAACGCCCGCTCGTGTCCGTATGCGGCATAATCTACTGGCCGAGTCCGAGGGATGTTCCACCGCACAAAAGCCGAGGGGCCCCCGCCGCGTCCTCCGCGGCGGGGGCCCCTCGCCTCTCGACCGATCGTATCCGGCGCTCGGGCTAATCGAGCAGCGGTGCCATCAACTGCGCGAAGTTGTTGCGCGCCCGGTTCAACCGACTCTTTACCGTGCCCAGGTTGACGCCGGTGATCTCGGAGATCTCCTCGTACGTCTTCCCCTCCATCTCCCGGAGCACGAACACCACGCGGTGATGCTCCGGAAGCTGGGCGACGGCCTTCTCTACCAGCTCCTTCAGGTGACGCTTGCGGAACAGGTCATCCGGACGGTAGGTGTTGTCCTCCCACTCCAGCGGCCGGTGATCCGCCTCCCAGTTCTTCTTGATCGTCTGGAACAGGACCAGCGGGTTGCGCGAGCGGTTGCGCAACTCGTTCTTCGCCAGGTTGCTCGCGATCGTATACGCCCAGGTCGAGAACTTCTTCGACTGGTCGAAACGATGAAGGTGCCGGTAGACCCGGATGAACGTCTCCTGGACGAGATCCTCAGCCCGGTCACGATCCCCGATCGTACGGTAGATGAAATTCATCAGCCGCACGTGATAGCGGTCGGCGAGCACGGTGAAGGCACGCTTGTCTCCGGCGAGAAAGCGCGCCACCAGCCCGCTGTCGTCCAGCTCGTGCAGCGACCGCGAACTCGAGACGGCTTCCTGCTTCTGTGCTCCGCCGGGCAAGACATCGATCATAAATACCCCCATCGGTCGGGAGGGGCGGCGGCCCATCGGCGGTACCTTTTCATGCCGATTTTGTCCGGTTGGGCAGGGTTCGGTGCAGGACCCATGCCACGTCCGGAACAGGGGACGCCTCTCCCTCGAGCGGCCTAACCGCTTGGCAAAACGTTACTTCAACGTGTCGCAGCCTACCCTGGACACTCGGAAAAACGTCCCATCCAGAGGACACTTCCCGAAAAGAAGTGGACAGTCAACGAAATTCGTGGCGCAAATACTCCGCAGCGTTGTGGAGCGTGCAGATCGTCTTGGCATCGACGATCTCGCCGGAGCGCACCCGCTCCAGTGCCTCGCTCAATCTCATGGCGACGGGCTCGACGAACTCGTCGTCGTCCAGCGCCTGAGTCCCCGCACTCGTGCCGAGGGCGAGAAAGAGGTGGATCCGCTCGTCGGTGAAGCCGGGCGTGGTGTAGATCATCCCGATCGGGACGAGGCGCTCGGCACGGAGTCCGGCCTCCTCCTCCAGCTCCCGGCGCGCGCAAACCTCCCACTCCTCACCCGGACGTTCGGGCCGTCCCGCGGGGACTTCGAGGATGGTGCCGCCCGTGGCGTAGCGATACTGGCGAACGAGAAGGATGCGCGGGTCTGGAGAGTCGGGCTCGTCGAGCACCGGGAGCACGGCCGATGCGCCCGAGTGGCGCACCATCTCGAGCTCGCCGACCGTGCCATCGGGGAAGCGCACGGTATCGATGGAGAGGTGCACGACGCGCCCATCGTGCACGAGCCGGCGCGAGACACGGGCCGGCTCGGTCCC
>CALKIP010000204.1 GCA_937995995.1 uncultured bacterium | reverse complement strand
TCGATGAGTTGACGACCCGTGCCGGGACGGGGGAGCGCGGATTGGCCCATACCTGCCTCCTTGTGGGGGAACGGTGGGCCCCGGTCGCTGGTGGGGCGGAGCGTGGTCGTCGCGGCGCCGCAAGTTGTGTTCCCTGGACGACGGCCGGCCTCACGCCGCCCGCCGCGCGGCGCGGCCGCCGGACAACCGCTCGGCCAGCCTCATGGCGTCGAACGGCGCGCGGGCCCGGGCGTCGTTGTCGAAGTAGACGTAGACGTCCCGCCCTCCTTCACCCGGCGGTTTCTCATCCGAGATGCGCCGCGCGTCTCGCGGCTCGCCGCCCCGGTGCCAGACACGGATCCGCTCGGCCCACCAGTCGAGCTGGGCGTCGGTGTACCCGCTCGCGTACAGGTGCTCCGCGCCGTGCAGCCGGGCATAGATGAAGTCGGCGGTCACCTCCTCGGTGTAGGGCCACACCCGCGCGGTGTCGGCGAAGACGAGGGCGGCGCCGTGCCGGCGGAGGAGCGCGGCGAATTCCGGGACGAGGAAGCTCTCGTGCCGGACCTCGAAGGCGTGGCGGACCGGGAGCTTCACATCGGCATGCGTCCAGGCACGACCCTTCAGCCGCGCGTCATGCCTCCTCGCCAGCGTCGCGGCTTCATCCGTCGTCTTCGGCAGGAGCGAAAGGAACGCCTCGAAGCGGGCTGGGTCGAAACGGAGGTTCGACGGGAACTGCCAGAGGATCGGGCCGAGCTTCTCCCCGAGCCGCAACACGCCCGAGGCGAAGAAGTTGGCGAGCGGACGCTCGACGCCCTTCAGCTTCTTCATATGCGTGATGTAGCGGCTCCCCTTGACGGCGAAGACGAAGCCTGGCGGCGTCTCCTCGTACCACCTCCGGTAGCTCGTCGGGCGCTGCAGCGAGTAGAACGAGCCGTTGATCTCGATCGAGTCGACCTTCCTGCTCGCGTACTCCAGCTCCCGCCGCCGCGCCAACCCCTCCGGATAGAACACGCCACGCCAGCCCGCATAGCTCCAGCCGGAGATCCCGACGCGGATCTCGTGCTTCGTCCTGCCTGCCTGGTGTCGTGCCCGGGGAGTCATTGATGCAGGTGTCGGGTGTCGGGTGTCAGTGGTCAGGGGGCAGGGGGGATCGATCCGGCTGGGATGTGCTTCCCTGAATTCCGAATCCGAATCCCGACACCTGACACCTGAAATCTGACACCTGAAACCTCACCATCCGAATTCCGCTGCCACGCGGCGCACCCTTTGCAGAGATCGTTCCTGCCCCCTCCGGATCCGGGGGGCATGTGCCGCCACGGTCGGGCCCGACCCTGGCGGCTTCGTGTTTCGGCGCGGGGACGTGCTCCCCGGATGGGACCATGGGCCCGCGGCTCGCCGCGGGAGCAGCATATCGGAGGTTGCAGTGCGGCAGGTCATCGCGGCGCTGGTGGCCATCGTCCTGGGGGGTGGGAGCTCGTATCTCCACGCCCAGGCGACCGATCACGCCGACCAGGGCAAGGCGCGCTTCCCGGCCCTCGCCGAGGAGGAGTTCGTCGGCGCGGCGCCGGTCCTCGTCAGCAAGGAGGTGATGGAGGGATGGAACTACCTCTATCGGTTCATCACCGAAGTGGAGTTCGTGCTGTGCCTGGAAGGGAGCGTGC
The DNA here is from genome assembly GCA_937995995.1 of uncultured bacterium. Lineage (GTDB taxonomy): Bacteria > Gemmatimonadota > Gemmatimonadetes > Longimicrobiales > RSA9 > CALBZE01. The sequence goes on along the minus strand of CALKIP010000204.1, from coordinate 5,562 downwards.
GCGACGGCGTGATCACGATCGATGGGTTCCGGCTGGCGCGGATGGAGAACGCCAGCGCGACGAGCGTTCGCTATCACCCCTGCACCAGCGACCGCTACATCGGGACCGCGCACAACCACCCGCCCACGGCGGAAGGCGCCGCGCTCTGCTACCGCTCGCTCCCCGACCGCCGTAGCTTCGAGCAGGACCAGCGCGCCATCGTCGACATCATCCTCTGCGGCGAGGACCGCTACATCTGGATCCTCAAGGACGGGACGACCGGCGGGCCGGGGAGCGGGGACGAGCCGTGGTGACGCTCACCCGCCCCCGCGCGGCGCGTCGTCGCCGACGTGGCGGTTGCCGAGGAGGAAGACGAGCGCCATGAGCACGATCAGGAGGACGGCGTAGGCGGCGGCCCCGCCGAAGTCGTAGGCGCGGAGCTGCGAGAGGATCTCGATCGAGATCGGGCGGGTCCGGTGCGTGTAGAGGAGCACCGAGGCGACGAACTCGCCCAGCGCCGTCACGAAGGCCAGGAGCGCGCCGGCCACGATCCCGGGGACGACGAGGGGGAGGACGACGCGCCAGAGCGTCCGGCCGCGTGAGGCGCCGAGAGAGGCCGCCGCCTCCTCGAGCGCCGGGTCGAACTGCCGGAAACTCGTCAGCGCCGCCCGCGTCACCAGCGGGATGTTGCGGATGAAATAGGCGAGCGGCAGGATCGCGGCGGTCCCGACCAGGACGAAGCGTCCCGCCCACGGCTGGTCGACGCTGAACGTCGTCGCGAGGGCGATGGCGAGCACGGTCCCCGGCAGCGCCCACGGGAGGACGACGAGGGCGCCCAGGAGCCCGCGTCCCACGAAGCGCCTCCGCGTCAGGAGGTACGCCGCGGCGAAGGCCAGGACAACGTTCGCCGCGGTCGCGGTCGTCGCCATCCGTAGCGAGTTGACGACAGGGCGCATCCGCTCTGGCTCGGTGAAGAGCGAGCGGAAGTTCTCGAGCGAGTAGGACGGCGGGAGGAACTGCGTCGTCCACGTCCCCTCGGGGACGAAGGAGACGAGGAGCACCGTCGCGTGCGGGAGGAGGAGCACCACGACGACGGCGCCCGCCAACAGCGTCCATCCCCATCCCTTCCCTGCCCTCGGCGGCCCCGCCGGCGCCGCGCCCTTCCCGCTCCCCGTGTAGGCGCGCCGCGACTCGTAGCGCTGCAGGAAGACGAGGAAGAGCATGGAGACGGCGGCGAGGATCACCGTCTCGACGGCGGCCATCGCGAGGTCACCGTTCAGCTTGCTCGCGAAGATCTGCGTGGTCAGTACCCGGAACCCGCCGCCGAAGACGTAGGGCGCGCTGAAGGAGCCCATCGACGTCATGAAGACGAGGAGTGCGGCGCCGCCGATCGCGGGCGCGAGCATCGGAAGCGTGACGCGCCGCAGGATCGTCCAACGCGAGGCACCGAGCGCGGCCGCGGCCTCGGCGTGCGACGGGTCGAGGCGCGCGAGCCCGGCGGCGGTGAAGAGATAGAAGTAGACGTACATCGAGTAGGCGTGGACGAGGAGGATCGCCCACGCGCCGTTGAGCCGCCACGGCGCACTCTCGAGCCCGAACAGGAGCTGTACGCCGCGTGTGAGGAAGCCGGTCTCGCCGTAGAGGAAGAGGAACGCGATCACGCCGACCAGCGGCGGGAGCGAGACGGGGAGTGCGGCGAGTGCGCCGAGCAGGCGACGTCCCGGGAACTCGCGCCTCGTGAAGAGGAAGGCGAGTGGCACGCCGATCAGCGCCGACAGCAGCACGCTTCCGGCACTTATCCACACACTATTCCACAGCGCGCCCATCTCCGAGCGGCTCTGGAGGAAGCGCTGGTAGTTGGCAAGAGAGAGGGAGCCGTCGACGCGCAGGCTGTCGAGCAGGACGAAGAGCGCGGGGTAGAGGACGAGCCAGAGCAGGACACCGATCACGGCGATGGCGAGGACGAGCGTCCGGCGCGAGGACGCGCCGGCGACCGCGCCGGTGATGGCGTGGAGGGGGCGCCGGATCGCGTCGAACGGTGCCGCGCCCGCCCGGGCCGCGCCGCGGTCCGAGCCGTGCGCCACGGCGGCGATGTTTACCTCCCTGTCCGTTCGCCCTGACTTGTCCACCAGTACCTCTCGATCGACTTCCCGACACTCCGCGCTGCGGGGCGCGCAGGGCCTTGCCCGGCGGTGCACGCAGGCATGATCGCCGCTGCCTACACCGCGGCCGGGTGGTCCCGTTCCGACGGTGGTACCCGGCCCGGGTGCCGTGGCGTTCCCGGCGCGCCCGCCGGAAAGTGACCGTGAGACATCGACTGCACAAGGCCGCCGGAGCTTCGGGGGTGGACCCGAACTTGCCGCACCTGTCGTCGATCCCGTGTGCGCTCCTCCCGACCCGGCGCGGACCGGCAGGCGCGCGGAGTGCACGGCCATGCCCGGCCAGACCCAGGAGTACCCGAGGAGGCGTCAGGTGGCAACGCACGAGGTATACACCCCGACTGTCTCACTGCCCCGACTGAACGAGCCGGCGCCGGAGTTCTCGGCTCCGACCACGCACGGCCCGCGCAAGCTCTCCGACTACCGTGGCAAGTGGCTGGTCCTCTTCTCGCACCCCTCCGACTTCACGCCGGTCTGCACCAGCGAGTTCGTCGCCTTCGCGAGGCATTACGAGGAGTTCAGCAAGAGGAACTGCGACCTGCTCGGTCTCTCGGTCGACGCCCTCTCGGCGCATCTTGCGTGGGTGCGCAACATCGAGCAAAACTTCGGCGTCGAGGTGCCGTTCCCGCTCATCGCGGACCTGGGGATGCACGTGTCGCGGCTGTACGGGATGATCCACCCCGGGGCGAGCGACACGTCGACGGTGCGCTCCACCTTCTTCATCGACGACAAGGGGATCCTGCGCGCCATGGTCTACTACCCGCTCACGACGGGCCGCTCGATCCCGGAGTTCGTCCGTGTCATCGAGGCGCTCCAGACCACCGACAAGCACAGCGTCTCGACCCCCGAGGGGTGGCAGCCGGGCGACCCGGTGATCGTGCCGCCGCCGACCACCGCCGAGGCCGCGGCCAAGCGGCTCGAGGAAGGCTACGACTGCGTGGACTGGTATTACTGCACGAAGAGGCTTTGAGGCAGACGACCGGCCCCCGGCGCGCCGCTCAGAGTCGCAGCGCGACGCCGCCGAACAGTCGGGGCGTGTGCACCCAGTACGTCGTCGGCGCCTCGTACGCGTCGAACTCCGGGATCAGATCCCGCCAGAAGCTCTTCGTGTCGGCTCGTCCCACCGAGTAGGTCGCTCCCAGCTCCACGCCGATGCGTCGGGCGATGTGGCGATGGAGCTCGATACGGGCGCCAAAGCTGGGTACCGTGTACGAGTCGGCCCAGGGGCCGGTGATGCCACAGTGCGTGATTACCCCCAATGATGGTGGGCACGGTTCAGTGTCTTTGGCCAGCGTGAACCGCTGGGCCCAGGCGCCGAGGCCGAGCTCCACGTCCATCGTGTGGAGTAGTGCCACGCGACGGCCGAAGATGAGGCCGATCGAGGTGAGCGACGCCTCGCTCATCACCCTCTCCTCGCTGGTGGTCCCCCGCCGATGGTACTCGAAGGTGCCGTTGCCGTAGTCGACGTCGAGGCCCACCATCCAATCGTTCGTAAGCCGGTACTTGACCTGCAGCGCCAGCATCGAGAGTGGCTCGACACGCAGCCGCTCCAGGTGCCCGGTCTCGAATTCGCCGGCTGGGGTCTGCTGGCTGAGCGTGTATTCGTGGCGGAAGAGGTCGCCCGGCCAGACGTAGCTGGCGCGCGGCGACACGGACCACCGCTCATTCGGAGGCACTCTCTCGGCGTTCTGGGCCTGTGCCTCGCCGGAAAGCACGGCAAGTCCGATCAGCGCGCACGCGCCGCGAACGAACAGCATTCTCACGAGTCGATCCTCAGACGTGGGCTGGTTACGCCGATGAAAGGGAAGGTGGCCGACACATGGCGGTGAGTTCGGAGTACCGCGAGTTCGCACTCGAGCAGCTCGGCCGCGTCACGCGCGTCACCTGGCGCCGGATGTTCGGCGCCGTCGGAATTTATGGCGATGGACTGTTCTTCGCGATCATCAGCGACGACACGCTCTACTTCAAGACCGACGACGAGACCCGCACCGACTTCGAGGCGGCGGGGATGGAGCCGTTCCGCCCCTACGGCGACGAACGGACCATGGCGTACCACGCCGTCCCGGGCGAGGTGCTGGAGGATATGGAACGGCTGGGTGAGTGGGTGGAAAGGGCGCTTGCGGTGGCGCGGCGCGCGAAGCGGCGGTAGGGCGACGTCGCACACCCGATGTGCGACGCCCGCAGGCAGCCCCGCCGCTTTCGCCGGCGCTTTGCCCCGGGCGGCTCCGCGCCTACCCCAGCAACGCCGCACCCTTCTCGAAGACCGCGCGTGCCGTCTCGCTCCGCGGCGGCTCGCCGTCGAGGGCTATGGCGAGGACCGGCGCGAGGGTGTTCTCGCGGATTACGATGTCCGCTGCCTGGATCACGGGTGGGCGCTCGACGACGCCGGCGAACGCGACGAAGGCATCGACGACGGGGCGCGCCTCGAGGTCCGTCGCGCCGTCGCCGACCATGAGAGCGGGCCGCTCCAGCTCCCAACGCTCCAGGATCACGCGCTTGCCGCCGGCGTAGGCCAGTGGGCTGCCGGCATCGAAGCCGGCGTAGCTGCCGTTCTCGTCGAAGTGCAGGTCGACGGCGGCGACGGCTTCGTCGGGCAGGCCCAGGTCGCGGGTGAGCCCGAGCACGGCGGGGAGCATTCCACCGGAGACGACGCGGACGTCGACGCCCTCGTCTCGCAGCGCGGCGATCGTCTCCCGCGCATCGGGCACCAGGGTTTCGATGTAGCGTCTGCCGAGTGCCTCGACCTGCTCACGCGTCGGTTGGATGAGGGCGAGGCGACGCCCGTAGACCTCCTCGAGCGGCACCTTGCCACGCATCGAGGCCTCGGTCAGCGCGACGATCTCGGCGCGGTGTTCGCCGGCGATCTCATCGATCCCCTCGATCGTCGAGAGCGTGGAATCACAGTCGAAGACGACGGTCCGATACCGCATGGTGGGCTCACTTCGTTCGCAGGGCCAATGCCAAGGCTTGGGCGAGGGTTGGGTTGGGTGGGGTAGCCCTCGCCCGGTCCTCGACCCCCTTGGGGGTGGGGAGGCCGAAGATCGTCTCTCACCCCAACCCTCGCGCTCGCGCCCGCGCTCGCCCCTCGGCGATGCGCGCCGCGGGCGCCGTGGTTCAGGCGCGCATTATAGCGACGTGGGTGGGGCGGGGAAAGCGGGCGCGGAGGAGGCCGTAACAGGGGAATGAGGGGCGTCGGCGGGTGCGGATGACCCGGCATCGATCAGGCCGCGGAAGGTCTCGAAGAGGTTGGGGTCGAAGATGCGGCCGGAGTCGCGTTCCATGATGCGCAGTGCCTCGTCGTGCGAGAGCGCGGGGCGGTAGCTGCGCGCGGTCGTCAGCGCGTCGTAGACGTCGGCAACGCACAGGATCCGCGCCGTCAGCGGGATCTCCTCGCGCACCCGCCCGCCCAGCAGATCCACCACGC